>NZ_JBALOV010000043.1:0-39997 GCF_036965045.1 Bacillus sp. JJ1533
AAAAAAGTAGATATCGACGCAAATGTTGGTGGGAGGACGCAAATCCTGGTGTAAAGACGCAAATATTCAGATGTAGAAGCAAAACAAGTATATGTTCGGTGTCTGGTTGTCACAATCAAAAAGAAGTAACCGCGTATCTCCGCCCTAGGTTTTACGTGGTTACTTCCTTCCGCTAGAAGTTCAAACTTCGCGGCTGTGATTGTAATGATCGGGTGATGGGCCACACCTATAGCGTCAGTCTATTTTATCATACCCCTCCACGAAATCCTTCAACACGTGCACGGATTGTACGCAGTCGCTTAATGATGACCATTCGGCTGGGTTATGGCTGATGCCATCTTTGCTTTGGACGAAAATCATCGCCACGGGCAGCACATGTCCGACAATCATGGAGTCGTGCCCGGCACCGCTTGGTAAATACACAGGTTCAATCCCTTGGGCCAACACAGATTTTTCAAGTTTTTGCTGCATGTATTCGCTAATCGGAACAGGTGCTTCTCGCAATGTTTCCTCACAGTGGATCTCAATTCCATGTGCAGTTGAAATTGTTTTAGCCTTTTCTATTACCATGTCAACGAGCTGATCCCGTGTTTCTTTTTTAATATCACGAATATCGACGGTGAGTCGCACCTCACCTGGAATGACATTCACGCCGTTTGGCAGGACATCGACCTTTCCAACGGTTGCGACCGCTGATGAACTTACTTGCTCAGGAAGTGACTGAACTTCGTAGATGAATTGGCTCGCTGCAACTAGCGCATCTCTGCGGTCGTCCATTGGCGTGTTGCCCGCATGTCCAGCGCGACCCGTAAACGTCATTTTTAACCAGCAAGGCCCTGCGATTCCAGTTACAATTCCAATGGGCACCCCTGCACGCTCCAACCTTTTTCCTTGCTCAATATGTATTTCCACAAATCCCTCAAGTTTGGATAGATCCCTTTTTGAATTGAAAAATTCATCCACTGAAAGCCCGACGTCTTCTAAAACCTTTGGAAAAGAGTCACCATTGATATCTATTTTCGGAAGGTATTCTTCACGAGTCGCTTCACCAATCATTGACGAACTTCCACTGAAACCGCCGTTAAATCGTGCGCCTTCCTCATCAGAAAAAATAACGACCTCAAATGGGCGCTCCGGTACAAAGCCAGTTTGTTTCCAAGCCTCCACAACCTCGAGTGCTACGAGCACACCGAGGGGACCGTCGAAATGTCCACCATTTGGAACACTATCGACATGGGAACCAGACAAGAGTGCAGGTAGAGTTGAATTTTTGCCATCAAGACGGCCGAATACATTACCAGCCCCATCCTCGGTTACGGTGAGACCGGCTTCTGTCATCCATTGCTTCACTAAATCTTTCGCAGCTTTTTCTTCCTTGGAAAAACCGATTCGATGTGAGCCGTTCTCAGGAGTTAGTCCAATTTCTGAAAGAGCCGCGAGCCGTGAGGCCAAGCGCTGTCCGCTCACACCGTGTTTATCTAATGTAAAATCATAATCTGAAATCAACTTTTCGAAAAAATTCATAGTAGCAAGCTCCCTTACTAGATTTTTCTATATTCTATCACAGAGGCAGAAAAAATAACGCGAACAAATGTTCTGTTTTTGCTAGTAATCTATTATCTGAAATGTTAAAATAGGGGTACAGTTACATAATGCGGGTGGGCGGTTAGCCACTTCCTTGAGAAGGGAGGTGGTCAGATGACGTCATACGAGGCAATGTCTGTGGCACTGCAATCTAATTTAGTTTTGCTAGGGGTCATAACAATTGTAGTTATGTTGGTCGTTGCAAACAAAAAGAAGTAACCGCCCCGCCTCTACCAAGGTTTTAGGGGTGATTACTTCCATTTTGTAATCCTTTAAAGATAGGTTAGCCGCTCACTTTGCGGCATGTAATTGTGTTGATCAGGTGTTGACGCACCTGATCTTTTTTAGTATATCTTTATTATAAGCATTCTAACCGCTTATTTCAACTTCTGCGGGAGTCAATTTTGCTGAAAAAAAGTCTATTAAGAACCGACTCTCGTAACCATGATTGGTTAGCTTTAGGCTAGGGACAATTATTGAGAGTTAGGGAACAATTATTAAGAGTTAGAGAACAATTCCTTGAACTTAGGGAACAATCCCATATCCTACTCATAACTTCCTTGTACATCCAGTGCCTTTTTAAGCATCTTTTTCTTCTTTTCCTCGTATTGTTCACGAAAAGGAGCCGCCTCGTCCTTTGAATAGCCGCTTGCCTCTAGTTCTGTTTCAAGTTGCGTGTAAATTTGTTCGAAGGCCTCGTCCGTTTCTTTTTCAAGCGTCTTAAACTCGTTATAATAGTTGCTCATGACCTGTAGAACAGCAACCCCATCAGTTTCTTCAATGAAATCAGCCTTTGCTCGTGACAGCAGGTCCTTTGCGTTCTTTTTTGTTTCCTTCTCTAAATTCTCAAATTCAATCGTATATTTGTCTTTTATCACCGTTAACGGATCCGTTGTTGCTGCTGTTTCGACAGCAGGCTCTGGTTCATCGGCAGGTACCTTTTTCATGTCCAGAAAGAGCTCACGCTGTGGCAATTCCTCCACCTGAATCTGGATAGGTGTTTTTTCTTGATGAACATACCAAAACACCCCAATCTCCACAAGAATTGCGAGAATCAGCAATCTCATAATCATGTTCTCACCTCACCATCCATTGTTGCCCAATGCCGAGATCCTAATCATGCATTATTCTCGAAAAATAATTAGGGAAAGATTGGGTTAGTGTTGAATATTCGGAGGAGGCAGCTAAAAGTAATCCGATGAAGGGGATACTTTCCAGAATCCCAACCTGTTTTCCCGTTCATCACCCCTCCCAAACAAACTATCTTTCTACTATCATTACTCCACGCAATTTCTTAACCGCCTGCCGTCCCCAGGACTTTACCGATTCCACGGTTACACCATGCTCAGCGGCGATTTCCTTATAGCTCTTATCCTCCATAATTCGCCCCTGAATCCACTTCACTTGGTTGTCTGTCAATCCTTTGCCATATTCTTCAATCAAGTCCACCGAATATACCTCTGAGCAATCCGCCAGCTTCATAAAAAGCTGCTCCCCTGAAGGCTGGCAATACTCCTGGTAGCGAGCCTCCCTTTTTAAATGATCGAGGAGCTTTCCGCGAATGGTTGAAAAGGCAAAGGTCGAAAACTCAACACCTTTTTTTGGATTAAAGCGGGTCGACGCCTCCCAAAGCCCGATTAAGCCAATCTGGTAAAACGTCTCCTTGTCCCCGTACAATCTCAACCGTTTTATCACCTGAAAAATTAATGGTTTGTACTGTTCTGCAAGTTCCTCAAATTCCACGCAAATGGTCCTTTTAAAGAACGCGTTCCTCATGTATTCCGCCGGTACATCCAATTTACCCGGTACCAGGGAAGGGGGTCCAAATCGCAAACTTCACATACGAGGGGGCTGCGAGAGGGCCGTATGTAACGTATGCTATAGAGAAACTTTAAGTTTGCCTGACCGCATTTGAAAAAAACTTCAAATAAATTGTAAAAAAAGTAAAAAGTGTGACAAAGTTAACAGAAATCTGCCAAGGAAATAATTATGATATAGGTAGAAAGGCCCACCAAGACCTACATCGAATTAACCAACGACGACATGCACCTTAGGGTTGTACATATTCCCTCCACAAACGGCAATCGCTGTTTCCTGCACCCGAGTTTCGACATAAACAACTGAATAATGCCAAAGCTTAGGTGTGCAGAAATGTACGCCTCTTCACAATTTATTAGTCAGAATATTCATTACATATTGCTGGTAACATGGTAAACTAGTTAAAAAAGGAGGTCTTGCCATGGAACCAATTTTCATTATTGATGGAGCTCGCACAGCATTCACTAGTTTTGGAGGATCATTTTCAGGAATAGGTGCAACCAAGTTAGGACACGCCACCGCAGTTGAAGCGATGAAGCGCTCCAAGGTTGATCCTGCTCAAATTGATCACGTGATTTACGGTAACGTTATTCATACCGAAAAAAATGCTTCTTACCTGGCACGGCATATCGCATTACATAGTGACGTTCCACAGGAGGTTCCTGCATTTATGGTTAACCGACTATGCGGGTCTGGGCTGCAATCTGTCGTTTCCGCTGCACAACATATTTTAGTTGGAGATGCTAACATCGTACTGGCAGGAGGAACGGAGAACATGTCCCAATCCCCGTATGCGAATTTTACCCAGCGGTATGGGGGTTCAAAAATGGGAAATCTTCAGTTTGAAGACATGTTGCTGACAACCCTCACCGACCAATACACGGGAACGGGCATGGGCATGACCGCTGAAAAACTAGCTAGAAAGTATACAATCACCAGGGAGGAGCAAGATCAATTCGCAATTGAATCCAATCAGAGAGCAGCAAAAGCATCTGAGAATGGAACCTTTGCCGAAGAAATCGTAGCTGTCGAGGTAAAAACGAGAAAAGGAAGTATTTTAGTAGAAAAAGATGAACATATCAAGCCGAACGCAAATTTGGAGTCGATAAGTAAATTACGGCCGTCCTTCATTGCTGACGGAACCGTTACCGCTGCAAACGCATCTGGAATCAATGACGGCGCAGCATCCGTTATCGTTGCAGGTGAAAAAGCAGTCCGTGAAAATGGACTCAAGCCACTTGCGAAGGTGATTTCGTGGGGAGTAGCCGGAGTCGATCCGACCATCATGGGAATCGGTCCCGTTCCTGCTATTCAAAAAGCGCTTGAACGCGCAAAATTAAGCTTAGCCGATATGGATTTGGTCGAAGTAAACGAAGCCTTCGCGGCGCAATATCTCTCTGTCGAAAAAGAACTTGGGTTGGACCGTGAGAAAACAAACGTCAATGGCGGAGCTGTCGCGTTAGGCCACCCAGTCGGTGCGAGTGGCGCAAGAATCCTGTTGTCAGCGGCATACGAGCTGAGACGCAGGGATAAAAGATACGCGGTGGTGAGCCTCTGTATCGGAGGCGGCCAAGGAATCGCCATGGTCATCGAAAATAATCGTTCGTAAGATTGCATGGGCCTTCAGAAAAAGTCTGAAGGCCTTTTGCGATTGAAGGGCAACTACTCCACTTCATCCCCAACAAACAGGTAATCTTTCAATGCCAGCTGCAGAGTGCCTTTGGATTCCGCGATATCAGCAAAGCTAATACCTAATGCAATCATTTTTTTCACGATTTCGGCACGGATTCCGGTGAGGACGGTTCGGCAGCCCATCATTTTAACACCCTCAATCAGCTTCATGAAGCGGTAGATTACTTCGTCTTCCATGTAGGCGACACCGGACAGATCCATAATTAGTGTACGGAAATGTTCATTTTCAATGGTTGATAAAATTTTATCCTCGAGTGTCACTACCCGACGATGGTCAATGCCACCAATCAGCGGGATAATATATGTGTCCTTGTTAATCGGAATGATCGGAACAGACAGATTTTCAACAAGCTGCCGTTGCGATTCCAGTAGTTCGTCTTTGTATTTTGAATAACTGATAAAGAAGTGTGTTAAAAAATGGTCGAGCAGGATATTGATCTTTTTTTCAAGACTAAAAAAGGCATCACGACCCGTTTCATTGTCCAACAACAGATCATAATTATAGAGGAAGTCCCAGAGCGTACGACGAATCGCTTGAATCCATTCAAGCTTGAAGGCAAGTGTTAGCGAATTTTTAGCCCAAGCCGCGCCCTCACGCTTGGCGAACGTAATTACTTCGTGCTCACGTTCTTCGACGACATAGAGTACAAGTCTGTGAGCATTTTCGAGGAGATTAATGTTTCCAACTGTGTGAATTTCGTGGATTTTATCCTTTACATTAATGGCTTCCTCCAGCAACTTCTCTTCAAAATAGACTTTATTTTCTTGGAAAAACTCTTTAATAGAATCTTTATAGATGAGATTCAACTTTCGAACACCTCGATTAATCGGTTTATGTTGTTTTGGTAGTCTGATTGTAAATGTAGTTCCGGCTTTCAATTCACTGTCTACGGAAATGTCCCCGCCATGCTGATAGACAACAGAGAAAACCTGTGCAAGCCCCATTCCAGTACCCGCGTCCTTTGTTGTAAAAAAGGGTGTCCCGAGTAGGTTCATTTTTTCCTTTGGAATACCGACGCCCGAATCCGTAATGGTGACAATCACATCCTTGTCGGTGGCAAGGTGCGAAATCTTGATCGTACCGCTCTCCTCAATCGACTCGATGGCATTTTTAATTAAGTTAAAAAAGGCTTTTTTGAACTGATTTTTCTTTCCAACAATGGCAGCATCCGTATTCTGGAAGTCCGTCTCAAGCTCAATTTCATACAATTTATCTAAAAATAGATTTAAAATGGATTCTAATTCGGCCGCAAGATGAATCACTTGCGCATCTTCGTCCTCTAAATCAGGCTTGGACACCTGGAGCAAATCGTTCAGGGTAACAAGTGCGTTGTTGAGCTCGCTTTGTGCAATGTCAAGATATTCATGCTCTTCCTCCTGCTGCAGAAGCTGCAAAAATCCCTTTACGGCTGTAAGTGGATTGCGCACCTCATGTGCAATTCCTGCTGCAATCTGCCCAACGGAGGCAAGTTGACTTAAATGTGTGTCTCTCCTTTGCCGTTCATTTTTCATTTCATTTGAAACCATAAAAAAAGCCTCCTACAACTTAAAGAATTTCTAATTTTTCGAAATATGTCATCAAAATCTTACTGGAAAAACTTTTATATCTCAACGAAAACATTCGGAAAACGAAGGAATTATAGAAAAATACTACAAAGGTAGTAGAGGGGAAGAGTTTCCGTTGGTCTTCAGAGACAAAACCAAACAGCGAATCATTTGAAATGTCTCTGAGACATGCTCTCGTGGACAAAACTGGGCTTCGTTTCGACCAAAATGTCTCAGAGATAACCTTTCAAAGACAAATCGGGTTGGGAACAACGGGGAAGTCCTTGATAAAAGTTCCTATGGTGACACCCAGCCGCACCTCAAACAAAAAAGAATGCTCAAAACAAAAGTTACTCTATTTCCAAACAACCCTACCCCCGAAGCAAATAGGTATTTTGTAGGAAGGAAATCCCTTACAAAAGGAGAAGTAGTAGTAAAGTTCACTATGACGAAAAGAGGTTCGACATTATGTCTTTAATAGATACAGATACAAACATAATTGAAAAATTCCCACGTATATTTGAAGAAAAACCTGAAAAAATCAAACAAGCCCTACACGTTGCAGAATCGCTAAAACAGCTAATCGAACTATGCGGGGATGATCCGAACCGCGATGGGCTTATCGAAACACCACAGCGAGTCGTCAAAGCCTTCCTCGAATACACCGAAGGCTACCAAGAAGATCCTAAGAACCATTTGAAAAAGGTGTTCGATGTCGCACACCGTGAACTCGTTTTAGTGAAAAATATCGAGTTCCACTCCATGTGTGAGCATCATTTCGCCCCGTTCTTTGGTGTCGCCCATGTCGGATACATACCGAATGAGAAGGTAACCGGACTATCCAAGATTGGCAGAATGGTAGATGGCTATGCGAAACGATTTCAGGTCCAGGAAACACTAACAAACCAAATTGCAGATGCGATTGAAGAAATCCTTGAACCGCAGGGCACGATGGTCGTCATCGAAGCAAAGCACATGTGTATGTGTGGTCGCGGTATCAAAAAGACAAACTCCGAAACGACCACAACAGCTGTAAGAGGCACATTCGAAGAACGCGCAGACTCAAGGCTCGAGTTTTTAACACTATTAAACAGGTAGGGTAGATCCAACCAACTTCGAAAACGAAAGGCAGGTGAATGAGGTGAGACATGCAGTCATTACAGCGGGAACGAAAGGCTTAGGCAGAAAAGTAACCGAGGAATTTTTAAAGATGGGTTGCTCAGTGACAGTGAACTACAGGAGTGACGAGGCCCGGGTCCTCGAACTAAAAAAAGAATGGAAACCCTATTTAGAATGCATTCAATTCGTTCAAGGTGACATCACCAAAAAAGATGATGTAACTAACATTTTCAACCAAGCAATAAGCCGCTTTGGGCGAATTGATTACCTCATCAACAACGCCGGTCCTTATGTTTTTGAACGAAAAAAATTAGTAGATTACGAGGATCACGAGTGGAATGAGATGATCGACGGCAATCTTACGTCAGTGTTTCATTTTCTCAAGTTGACCATTCCTGTTATGCGCGAGCAAAAATTCGGCAGAATCATCACCTATGGTTTTCAGGATGCTGAAAGCGCACCTGGCTGGATGTATCGCGCGGCCTTTAGTGCAGCAAAGGTGGGGCTGGTTTCACTCACCAAATCAATTGCCCTCGAAGAAGCTGAACATGGAATCACCGCAAACATGGTGTGCCCTGGGGACATCACCGGAGAGATGAAGGAGGCCACTATCAGCACAGCACGCACACAAAAAGACCCTGTTACACCAATCGGCCGACCTGGAACAGGAGAGGATATTGCGAGAATCATTGCTTTTCTCTGTGAAGAGAACTCCGATTTTATTACCGGCAGTGTAATTTCGGCATCAGGCGGAGTGAATGTTGTGAACAAGATGACATCAAGGGAACAGGTTAATAAGCAAGGAAGGAAGTGACTCTAGATCAAAAGGGTCACTTTTTTATTTCACCATCATCGAAAGAATACGGGTGCTATCAAACAAACTTTTGATTGAAGTCTGAAACCTATATGTACCAGGAGGCGGACGCTAGAACCTACTTTTGTCCTATGAAGTTAGTCTCATTTTTAATGGAACTTGTTAAAGACATGTTAAAGACAACTTCTCGACTTTATTATGGACTTGTTACCGTAAAGAAGTAAAGATTCTAAATTTTCATCGTGTTATCTGCTAACTAACCTTTTTAAGGAGGTATGTAAAATTCTTGTAAGAAATGTATGCGCTAACAAAGTAATGAAAGGAGATTTATTATGGAGAAAAAAAGGTATCGAAAGCTGTTCTTGAGTTTCTTAACTGTCGTGTTAATCACTAGCTTCTTTCCATTCAATGCAAGTGCCGAAACGAATACAGATGAGACTGTGGTTGCAAAATTGAATGGTCGCGGTTTTAAAGAAGTGCAGAATCTGGGTACTCCTGCCACAGGTGCTGTCGTGACTGATGCGGTATTTGGGAAAGAGAACGGAAAAGATGTTGTTTATACAACGGCAAACGGTGGGTTATTTAATGTTATTGATGTTAAAAACAATACGGTTCTTTTTAATGCTCAGTTAGGAAAGGTAAACCAGGTTTGGACGCATATTATTGCTCCAGATGGAACGGTATATATTGCGGGGCTAGCAGAAAAGAATGCCGGAGAACTTTGGAGCTATTCACCAGAAACAAAATCCGTTAAGAATCTCGGGATACCAGATTCTAGTCATCAATTTTGGAGCAGCACAACAGACGATGATGGGAATGTCTATATCGGAACATACAAGGAGAAAGAAGGAAAAATCTTTAAATATGATGTTTCTAAACAAGTATTTATTGATCTTGGAAAAGTAGATGTGGAGGGCGACGCTAGTTATGTGAGGTCCTTGACTTACCATAACGGTTACCTATATGCAGGCTTGGGGGTTACGGGAAATGTATACCGAATCAATACTGAGACCCTTGAAAAGGAGAAAATCACTAAAAATGCTCCTGACATTCTAGGGACAACAGTTGAAGCAATGGGATTTGCCTATGATATGGAGGTCGCTGGAAAGTACCTCGTTGTCAGATTTAGCGAAGTAAGTGCTATTTTGTTTTATGATCTTGAAACACAAGAATGGGATGAGGATACTATATTAGGTAAAATTGGCGATGGTTCAGAAGATGACTATGGAGCTTTTGGGTACTCTCAATTGGCCGTAAATGAGAACAAAACATATGTGATTCACAATCGCCATATTTTAGAAATCGATCTAACCACATTAGAAACAAGGGAAACAGGTATACGTTACCCTGCAGGATGGCGCGGACTTGCTTTTGTTGACTTTGGGGAGGATTCGACAGATTTACGTCTTGTTACAGTTAAGAGATCCGGGGAGATTATGACAGTTGATTTGGATGAGAAGAAAATCATTGATTTACCTTTAGCGATGAATGGTAATTTACCGTTAGATTTACATAGTCTTGGGCTTGGTCCTGATGGAAACTTGTACATGACTACTTACCCTGGCGGTCCTAAAGGGGCAAGATATAACACCAAAACAGGTGAAATTATCACGTATTCTCAAGGGCAAGCAGAAGGAATGGTTGCTGGAAATGGTTCTGACATGTATTTTGGAATCTACTCCGGAGCATCTATTCAAAAGATGAATACAGATACGTTAGAAGTGAAGACACTCTTCAATTTATATGATGAGTATGAACAAGACCGTCCATACATTATGAAATTCGAGAATGATAAATTATTAATTGGTACGATTCCTTACTATCAAAAATTAGGTGGAACTCTGACAATCTATGATCCTGCTACAGGAGAAAGAGAGACACACAGAAATATCGTCCAAGATCAAAGTATCGTTGGACTTGCTTATAAAGATGGCAAAATTTATGGTTCTACTACCATCCGTGGCGGGTTGGATATTGAACCAACTGCCAAGAAGGCAAAAATGTTTGTTTGGGATATCGAAAGTAAAAAGAAACTTACAGAATTTGAATTAGACTTACCAGAATTGGATAATCCACCAATGATAAGCGGATTAACCTTTGATGAAGATGGTTTGTTATGGGGAGCGGTTGATGGTATCTTATTTGCGATGAACCCTGATACGTACGAAATTGTAAATTCGAAGAATCTATATCCGAATATCAAAAATAGAGGAATGTGGAGACCTGTTCATATCCTGTTTGGTGAAGATGGTTTATTGTATACAGATATTGGTGGAAAACTAGCGGTTGTAGATCCAAACTCAGAAGATCTCAATCATGTTAGCTTAATTGAGAACGGTCCTGAAGTCACGTTCATGGAACTAGCCTATGATGCCGAAGGAAATCAAAATATCTATTTCCTCGACGGTGACAAGCATTATTTAAAAATGATTCCTGTCATTGATGGAGGGAAACTACCTGTTGAACCCGTATATGAATCAGTTCCAGTATCGTTTGAAAATCCAGGTTTTGAAGAAACAGTAGGAGAAGATAATCGTATTCCGGGCTGGTCATCTTTATTTGGCCTTTCAGGTAATGTATCTTATGGGATAACGAATGAAAAGGCCAAATCAGGAAACTCTGCCTTGAAGATTACGGATGCGGCTCAAAATGAAACGGTGTTTGTCCAATCAGATCCAATTTCAGTTAAACCGGGAGTTGAGTATACAGCCACAGTAGAAATGTATTTGGAAGATGGTAGTGCGAGCTTCTTCCTACGTTATTTCGATGAATCTGGTAAACAAGTCGGGAAAGACCAGGATGGTGTGAACATCATTCATGTAAGGGGCGGACATAAACAATGGCAAACGGTACGAGCAACAGTTCAAGCGCCAGACAATGCCGCGTTTGCAAGATTATTTGCAGGGGCCTCTAATTTCTTTACAACATCAGGTGCCTATTATGATGATTTCCAACTTACGTATAAGAAAGAAGTTTTACTTGATGAAGTCGCCCTCTCTGCAGAAGATACAATGGTGCTTCAAGGCGAGGATATGGAGATGAATCTTTCAGTCCGCCACATAAATGGAGAATTAGTTGATCTTACTGATTTTGAGGTGGAGTGGGTAAGTAGTTCACCTCAGGTTGCCACAGTAGAAAATGGAAAAGTTATCGGGGGGAATGCAGGAACTACTGACATTCAAGCGATCGTTACCTACGAAGATGAAGAATATAGATCCAATCAATTTACGGTGACAGTTACAGTTACCACAACGACATTAGCCAAGCAAATTTCGGAGCTTTTGGAATCTAAACAAATCGACCATTCACTATCCATGCAACTAACAAACCGATTAGAACAAGCACAGCATCATTATGACAATGGCGATGTACAAAAAGCCAAAAAACATCTAGAAGACTTCAAGAAACACATAAACAACAGCAACGCTAGTCAGGAAATGAAAGCAATGCTCACCAGTAACGTAAACGCAATATGGGAATAAAATAAGGATATGCTAATACCTCCATTTTTGATAGTTATCAAATGGAGGTATTTTTATATTTTCATATAGTAAAAATTAGTTTTAAAAACATCTGTACTAATCGTGAATTATAAATTCAATCAAACGTTTGTGTGGCAGATTAGCCAAGTGGTGACGGTAGGTTTGCATTTCAAACAAACATTTGATTGACAAGGTTTCATACTCCAAAATAATGGCTGTTACAGTCCCCTTTTTCACAAAGACGTTATTTCATCTTCATCATCACAGGAGCACGACCTTAAGACCTCCTTTCTGTTTTTGAATTATTTTATTTTAAATAAATTCATAGAATATTAACCGTCCTCCGACTTGACCTATGGTAAAATTGTACTAGTCGAGTAATGTAAAACTTTGTAGAAAAACAACCGATAATAGGTATATACATCAGGGGAAGAGGGTCATTATGAAGATAAAAACAAAACTGAGTTTACTAGTTTCTTTATTGATAGTAGCTCTCCTTGTTACAGGAGGCTTATCCTTATTTCAACAAAATGGAACCGAGAAGGTATATAAGAATATAGAGGCGCATCAAGCCTTGCAATTTAATTTGAAGTCTATCGAATACCGTTTTACAGGGATTTCGAATGATGAACGAGCTTTTCTCCTGACTGGGGATGAGGAGTTCGTAGATGGAATTGCAAATAAAGAAAATGATATTGAACAATATTTTTCAGACATTCAAAAGGTAGCTCTAGATTCTGAAGATGCAAAAGCACTGGAAGAAATTAAGAACAACCTACAAACTTATTTTGACACAAATAAAAAAATGGTAGATGCATACAGAGATGGAGATCAGGAATTAGCCCTGGAGATTCATATGAACGAACAAAGATCCATCAGAAAAGAGTTAGTGGATCCTTCAGTTGAAACGTTTATTGCTGAAGTAACCAAAACGATTGACAATGATACAAAATCATTGGAAAAGATGCAAAAAATAGGTTCGATTATTCTTTATGCGGTTACCCTTGTATCAATCATTGGAGGGGCTTTAGCTTCAATCGTGCTTATAAAGTCAATTAATAAACCAATTATGACCATGAATAGACGCTTGAAGGAAATTGCTGAAGGCGAGGCTGACCTAACCCAAGCCATTTCTATTAAAACAAAAGACGAACTTGGGGAAATGGCGTCATCCTTTAATCTCATGGTGAGCAAGTTAAGAGATTTAGTCAGACAGGTAGCGACGAGTGCTGAACAGGTGGCTGCAGCTTCGGAACAATTATCAGCAAGCTCTGAAGAAACGACAAGAGCAACCGAAGTCATTGCTTCGACCGTTCAGGAGGTAGCAGTTGGTACAGACAAACAGGTTCAAAGCCTGGATGAAACCAATCAAACGATCATTGATTTATCTTCGTTAGTCAGACAAATCGCAGAAAGCTCAGAAATCGTTTCAAATACATCGGTAAAAGCTTCAGATAAAGCTATGGATGGAAACAAATCCGTTTCGGAAATTATTAATCGCATGAACGAAATCAGTCAAACGGTGAATCATCTTTCTGAAAAAGTAAAAACGTTAGGAGAAAGCTCGAATCAAATTAACCAAATCATTGGCGTCATCACAGGGATTGCCGATCAGACAAATCTATTAGCATTAAATGCTGCAATTGAAGCAGCGAGAGCGGGCGAACACGGAAAAGGATTTTCCGTCGTTGCAGATGAAGTGAGAAAACTAGCAGAACAATCATCAGCTTCTGCAAAACAGATATCCTCTCTCATTTCTGGGATTCAAGAGGATACAGAGGAAACCGTGCAATCAATGGACGACACAACATTAAAAGTTACTAATGGAATTAATTTTATCCAGGACGTTGGAAACTCATTTAACCAAATTGGCCAAGCGGTACAAGAGGTCACATCACAAATTCAAGAAGTGACATCAGCCGTTCATGAATTATCGGCCGGAGCGGAACAGATGGTTAGAAGTATGGAAGTGGTAGCGGATATCACGCATGATACCTCTAGTAATACACAAAACATGTCAGCATCGACAGAAGAACAACTCGCTGCCATGGAAGAGATCACTGCATCCTCAACCTCATTAACCAAAATGGCGGAAGAATTACAAGAGTTGATTAAGAGGTTTAAGGTATAAGTTGAAAAACCTGCATCGAGTTTGGTGCAGGTTTTGCTATGCACACCCCTTGTGTTGCGGTGACTACACATCAACTTGTAAAGGATTTATAAAACGATAATGTATTACAATATCCCCTCCCTCTTTTACATCAATCCTTTCAATTTTGGTTTTAATTCACGTTCAAAAGCTCAACTAAAACCTTTAATCAACCCCCACCATAGAACCTCTAACCTTTTCATATGCTTTTTCAATATTCACCAATAAATCCTTCCGAAATATATCACTGCATATAAAAACATTTGTAATTTCACTTTTTACCGATGAATAGGCAAATTCTAAACTTTTACTAATAGACGAATGTTGCAACTTTTTAGTAGACATTTGGTTCACTATTTCTTTTTCAAAATATTCAACAGTTCCAAATAGCACGGTCAAGATAAACCTCTCCTTATTATATGAAAATCATAGCTAGAACAGCCAGAACAGACCTTGGATATGTATTTCAGATTACTCTTAAACAAATTGTCTTGTTTTCTTCTCTTTATTTAATAATATTTCGAGCGACTTTTTTCTATTGTATCTATCCCTACGACATTCTGAACAATTCATGAAGCGATTTCCTTTATCATAAAAGTCATTAACGGATTTTAGTTCTTTACACTTAAAACATACTTGTTCTTTACTGATAGTCTTCATCTTATTTCAACCTTCTTTCGTATTAATCAAGGTTCTTTTTAATAGCCATTAATAGAAGCTCCTTTATTTCCAATATAAAAAAAAATCCACCAAAAAGATGGTGGATAAATTTAGATATACCGATATATTTATTCACTAACCTTTTGGCAACTCGGCTATCATAGTATCAAAACCTTAGACCCGTAGCTTTGCGTCCTTACCTTTCGATAAGTTTGCCTTTTTCAATTTTTGTCAATAGTTTAAATAAACTAATTTAATAATAAAGCGAAAGTAGTAGTTTTTCAACAAATTTCAACAAAATACTGCAAAACCACCCCTAAAATGGGTAATTATACCTATATAACAAATCGGGTCCTTTGGTGAACCTGCTGATTCAGCTAATGATTTGCACAGATGTTCCATGAACTATCTCGGAGCACTATATAGGCGTGCAGCCAGCCGCCCGGAAGAAACTCGAATGAAGAGTTACTTTATACGTTTTTCGAAGATAAAAGTTAAATAAAAAAACCCACACATCTGTGAGGGCTATAATATTAATAAAGTCCTAGCTCAGTAGAGATAGATTGCTTATCCAAACATTATTGCTTTGTAATTGCTCCCATACCTTCTAGCACAATTTTAGCATCCTTATTAAAGTAAGGAATGATATCCTCACGAAGCAATAGCTGAGAGTGTTCTTTAATTAGTAATTTTAATCCTCTCAAATCAAACCTTGTTGCATAAGTATTAATTGTATTTATTATAGCTAATTCATTTCTTTGTAACGGCTTGTAATTTGAATGATGCATTTCAGTTAGGACTTTCAATAAATCCCGAGCATTTCTATTTAGGAAATTCCTTTTAGTATTTAGTAAGTCGATATTTTCTTCAATGTATTTTCTTGCCGTGACTAGATCAAGTTCATCCACGCTGTTGTTTATTTCTTTAATTATTTGTTCGATATCCATATATATTAGCCCCTTTAAAATATGTCGAATCTTGTCTGCCAATATTGATATCGGTTAGAATCCAAAAGAGTTAAGAATGCTCAAATAACAAAAAAGCCCCGTCTTCGATGAGAAGGGGCTTACTCGGAGAAATCTTTGCTTTGATATTAATTTATCTTACTTCAAAGAACTATATCGATAGTCCAATACAGGTTTGGTATAATTCAGGATAAATATCGAATGAAAAAAGGTGATGTCAGATGAGTATTTCAATGATTGAATCACGATCAATAGGGAAACAAGGAGACCCACTCTTATGTGAAGATCTGTATGTCTATACAGATAACTTTGTAGCGGTAGTAGATGGTGCGACAAATATATCGGGCAGAAGGATTAATGGTAAGGCACCAGGAAGACTTGCAGCAGAAATCATTAAAACGACAATAGAAAACTTACCAAGAGATGTTTTTTTACACGACATGGTTGCCGCGATTAACGATAACCTTCAGAGTGCATATGCTGAAATGGGAATACTAGAGGACATAGAAAAATTTGCTTGGATGGCACCTACAGCGAGTCTGATTGTGTATAGTGACTTCCATAAAGAGGTTTGGCAGATAGGGGATTGTCAATGTATTATTGATGGCCAACTGTATCAAAATGAAAAGATTATCGACGACATTACAGCAAACGCAAGATCTCTTTACTTGGAGGCGGAAATTAAAAAAGGAAAAACAATCGATGAATTATTACATGATGATCCGAGTCGGAGGGTTATCCAGGAATTAATTAGGCAGCAATACTATATGCAAAATGAACCTAATAACCAGTATGGGTTTGAAATCATTAATGGTTTCCCTGTTGATTTTTCTAGAGTGAAAATGATTGAGGTACCGGCTAATGCGAAATACATCGTACTGGCATCTGACGGCTATCCTTTTTTAAAAAATAGTCTTATTGAATCTGAAGAAATGCTGCAAAAAGTGTTAGAAGAAGATCCTCTATGTTTTCGAATGTATAAGTCGGCAAAGGGATTAACGAAAGGAAATCTTTCCTTCGATGACCGCACGTATTTAAAATTCACGGTGAAAGAGAGGGAATAAAAATGAGTCTAAAGTGGTTGGAATGGGCACAGCAAATTCAAGCAATTTCCCAATCAGGATTAGCTTATTCGAAGGATGTATACGATATTGAACGATTTAAGGAACTGCGTGAGTTAAGTGCGGAAATTGTCGCGGAGTTTTCAAATAAAAACCTTGAAGAAGTCAAAAAAGTATTTATTAATGAAGAAGGCTATCAAACTCCAAAGGTTGATATAAGGGCTGTTGTTTTTAAAGAAGACAAAATTCTAATGGTAAAAGAAAAAAGCGACAATTGCTGGACGTTGCCAGGCGGATGGGCAGACATCGGACTATCTCCCTCTCAAAATGCAGTAAAGGAAGTAGAAGAAGAATCTGGGTACATCGTAAAACCCAAAAGGGTGCTTGCTGTTCTCGATCGAAATATGCATCCCCACCCACCCAATATACACCATATCTATAAACTATTTATTGAATGTGAACTAATAGGTGGAACACCTAAACCGAGTGTTGAAACATCGGATGTAGGATTCTTTTCAAAAGATTCCCTTCCACCGCTTTCAATTGGACGCATTACAGAGGCTCAATTACAGAAGTTATTTGAGTGTAACGGGAAAGAGAATGTCGAGGTTTTGTTTGACTGATGGGACGGAGGGACAGACAGGTCCCTCGTCCTACCTGGGGCAACGAATCTGTCCCCCGTCCCTGAACCTCGTCCCGATTCTTCCCAGCGGTGGGTAAGCGAAATCAAACAGTTCTACAGCCCAAGTGAATAGACGCATAATCTTAGGAAGTGACGCAAATCCGTGTGAATCGATGCATAAACTTGTGAACAGACGCAAATCCAAGCCAATCGACGCATATCTCCGGATCTGACTGGCATATTTTTTAGGACAGACACTATGCGGCCATCAACTTGTACCCACAAAACTTAATTCCTTTACACTACTTCAGAAACAATGAAACTACCTCTATCTCCCTCATATTACCTATACTCAAACCCTCCTATTCTCCTAAATCGACAAATTCCAACAAGGTCTAATCCCGTTTTTAGCCTAATTTAACTATGACTTTTAGTGCTAGTCCCAGAAATAGTATTTTAGTATAGTGTGAATACCCAGAAAATTTTGTAACGTTTCGGAGTCGAAATTTTCGTGAAGGGGACGATTTTCGTAGTTTTATATGTAAAAGGGAGGATGAAAATGGCTAAGAGAATTACGGCATTATTACTAGTTTTACTACTTGCATTTAGTGGTAGCGCATTCGCTATTACAGGCGGGTTTACGCCATCCCAACTAGATGCACAGAAACCTTCGAGTGACATCGCAAACAGAGAAGCGACGGACCTGCCAAATATTGACCCTGAACAAGAGGTGCGTGTTGTCGTCGAAATGGACGGAGATGCTCCGGTCGAAGTAGCAACGAAAAAGGGTAAAAAGTATGACCAGCTTTCAAAAGGGGAAAGAAAGCAACTAGAAAAAGCTGCGAAGAACCAGCAAAAAGCAGCGAAGGATAAAATCAAAGGAAAAAAAGTAAACATCAAGTATGAGCAAGAATTCGATGCGATTGTGAATGGCTTCAGTGGAAAAGTGAAATACGGGGATATTACAAAAATCAAAGAAGTCCCTGAAGTTAAAAATGTATTCATCGCAACTGAGTACGAGCTTCCAGAAGAAGAAGCAGACATGAAATACAGTAAAGAGCTAGTGGAAGCACAGCAAGTTTGGCGTGACTTTGGTTATAAGGGGGAAGGCATGATTGTTGGAATCATCGACTCTGGAATCGACCCTTCTCACAAAGACCTTGTTTTAACCGACAGTTCTTCAGCTGACTTATCAGAGGCTGATGTCAACAGCGCCATTTCTGAGTTCGGTCTTCCAGGAAAGTTCTGGACCGATAAAGTTCCTTACGGTTGGAACTACATGGATAACAGCGAGAATATTGTTGACACAAATGCGAATACAAATATGCACGGTATGCACGTAGCGGGAACAGTTGCGGCAAACGGTGACGAAGAAAATGGTGGCATCCAGGGTGTTGCTCCAGAAGCGCAATTACTTGCTTTACGTGTATTTGGTGAAAATGTAGCCTCTACTTATGGTGACATTTACATCAAAGCAATTGATGATGCTATTAAGTTAGGCGCGGACGTTCTTAACATGAGTCTTGGGTCCACAGCGGGATTTGTAAATGCTGAATCTCCTGAGCAACAAGCGGTTAAACGTGCTGTTGAAAATGGAGTGGTCATGTCGATTTCGGCTGGGAACTCCACATACTTTGGAAATGGTTATTTCTATCCGTATGCTTCAAACCCTGACTATGGGTTAGTAGGTTCACCAGGTGTATCCTATGATTCACTTCAGGTTGCATCATACGAGAACACGAACATGACTGTGGACGCAGTTAGTGTACAAGTAGGCGAGGAAGAACCAACTCAAGTGATGTATTTATCAGCAAGTCAGGCGGATCCAGTGGGTGGGACAAGCTATGAACTAGTGTATGCTGGCCTTGGAACTCCTGAAGATTTTGCTGGTAAAAATCTAGAGGGCAAATATGCATTAGTTCAACGTGGTTCAATCGGCTTTGTCGACAAAGCAATTAATGCACAGAACGCGGGTGCAGCAGGTGTATTCATCTATAACAACACAGATGGAACAGTAAGCATGGCATCTGATGCAGCGATTACGATTCCACAATTATTCATGTTAAAAGCAGACGGTGATCGCGCTGCAGCAGCACTTAAAGCAGGACAAACAGTTACCATTTCGTTTGATGGAAACCAAATGTCCATTCCAAACACAAATGCTGGAAAAATGAGTGACTTCTCATCTTGGGGAATTACACCAAACCTTGATTTCAAACCAGAAATCACAGCTCCAGGCGGGCAAATTTACTCAACACTTAATGACGATAAATATGGCATTAAGAGCGGTACATCAATGGCGGCTCCACACGTAGCAGGTGGTTCGGCATTGGTATTAGAACGCGTAGACTCTGAATTCGCACTTGAAGGTGCAGCAAGATCAGAGCTTGCCAAAAAATTCTTAATGAACACCGCTAGTCCAGTCGACTTTGGTGGAGCACCAGTTTCGCCGCGTCGTCAAGGTGCAGGTTTGATGCAGCTTCATGCAGCACTAACAACACCTGTTATCGTGACGGAATCAAACACTGGCGAATCAAAAGTAGCTCTTAAAGAAGTAAAAGACAATGTTGTTACATTCTCATTAACAGCTGAAAACCTTTCAGACAAAGAAGTAGCTTATGAAGTAACTGCGAGTGCTCAAACAGATAGACCTGTTAATGGTGGAGGAGTATTAGTTTCAGCTCCTAACATGTTTGGTGCAATCGATTTAGGCGGAATTACAACAGTTAACGGTAAAGCAACAAGCACAATTGAAGTACCTGCCAATGGTTCAAAAACATTTGAAGTATCTGTAGATGTAAGTGAGTGGGATGAGGATCTAAAATCTATCTTCACAAATGGCTATTGGTTAGAAGGCTTTGTAAAATTAGTTGATCCAACAGATAGTAACCCAGATTTAGTCGTGCCTTATGTAGGCTTCAAAGGTGACTGGAATGCAGCGCCAATTTTTGACGCTCCAATTTGGGATGAAGCAACGTTTTACGGAACAACTGGTATCATGTCACATGTGAGTGGCAGCAGCTATAAATACCTAGGTGTCAGCCAAGCAACTGGTCAGATTGATACAAACTTAATCGCAATCTCACCAAATGGAGACGGAACTAACGACAGCGCAACTTATCTGTTATCGTTCCTTCGAAATGCAAAAGAATTTAACCTTTCCGTTCTAAATGAAGATGGCAAGGTTGTAAAAGAAATTACGTCCGAGGAATTTGTCCGCAAGAACTACTATGACGGTGGACAAGGCCAAATGTACTACCTCATCTCTAATTGGACGTGGGATGGAACAGCCCATAATGGCAAGGTTGTACCAGATGGCCAGTATTACCTACAGGCAGAAGCGACGCTTGACTATGACGGTGCAGAAGCACAAACCCTAACAATCCCAGTCAAACTGGACGTAACAACACCGAAACTTAAAACAAAACTAGACGGTCAAACGATTTCAGTTGACGCTTCAGACAAAACAAGTGGCATCGCATACTGGGATGTATACGTTGATGGTAAACCAGTCACAGAAGCACCATACGTAAATGGTGAAACGCAACACATTCTCGCTGCACCAGTTACAAAAGATCAAACTGTAAAAGTAGTCGCAGTCGACTACGCTGGTAACGTCACTGAGAACACTGTTAAAGTCGGAAACAACGGTAATAACGGAAACGCAGGAAATAAAAACTAATCTATGAGACTAGCAATCAGTTTTGGTTGCTAGTCTTTTTTTTGTAACTGGAGGAATTGCTATAAAGCAATTATTCCCGGCTAAAGCAATTATTCAAAATAAGACGCAAATCCGTCCCGTTAATGCGCAATTCCCCGTAATAAAACGCAATTACAGAAAAAACGTGAGAACTAGCTCAAATTCAATATTTTCACCCTCCGAAATATGTTAAATATAGGAAAAATTAGATACTAATTTCCTATCCTCTGATATATAATATCCTGGATGGTTTCTATTATTATAGTAATCCAGTAGGAGGAAAGAAAAATGCGAAATCGAAAATGGCTGCATATTAGTATGGTCCTAGTATTACTGCTTTCATTCATGAGTCCATTGACCATCAACAAGACTCATGCTGAAACAGGGCTAAGCCAACTAACTTTGACAGAGTCAGAGAATGGTGTCACCTTATCGTGGGAAGTTTCACTCCCACAAGATGAAGAAATCACAAACTACCAATTAAACAAAAACGGACAAACAACTCAAATTGAACCCATTGTCCAAAATGAAGATGGAAACATCAAACAGTATACATATGAAGACACAGATATCTTACCGAACACCACGTATACATATGAAATGACAGCAATCACTTCATCTGGAAATCTAATAACAAGTGAAGTGGTCGAGCATCTTTTCAAAGGAACAACTCAAGAAGATAGCGAACAAGACCCAGCCGAAGCTACAGAACAACCGGCTGAAGCAACACAACCAACTGAAGCTCAAGACCCAGCACAAACCCAAGACCCAACTGAGGCGTCAGAAGAAGTGGTGGTCACAAACATCAAGATTGCCACAACGGAAGGCAACATCCCTTGGGGATTTGACTATTCCATTATTGGAGTTAGTGAAAATGTAGCTGAAATTCAATTCGCTGGGTACCTAGATGAGGAAGGATATTTTGTTGATTTTGACACGGAAACGAAGAATCTAGAACTTCCGACTGGAACATATCAGCTTATCACATTCAACTATTCTACGGAGGAAGAAATAACCGCTGAATTTAAAGTGGAAAGCGAGCGCGATTACCTAGCGAACCCAATTGAAATTCTTTTAGATGATGAAAAATTAATCATTAAAAAGGAATTGTATGTGGAAGGCGTAACCGAGCAATCGGTCTCCATCTATTGGGATGAGCCTTCGGAGCCAAAGACATTTAAGAAATACGCAGTGTATCTGAATGACGAGTTAGTAGAAGAAATAACGGACCTGTATTCGACGACTTATACGTTCAACGATCTTCAGCAGGAAACAACCTATCAGTTAAAAGTAGATATTTTCTACAAGGATGGAACAGTTGAGACCCTAGAAACGGAAGCGACAACAATTGCACCGCCAACTGGAGAAATCGTTAAATTTAAAGATGAAAATTTAAAAATGGCTGTTTCAGACACGTTGAAAATCTATCATCGTGACATCTATGTTGATGATATGGAAAGACTGGAGTATTTAGATGGAAGCTACTTAGGGATTCAGGATCTAACGGGTATTCAGTACGCGACGAATCTTGTCGATCTGATGCTTAGCGGAAATGAAATCAAGGATGTAACACCAATTAAAGATCTTACAAATCTTTGGCACCTTGATCTAGATGAAAACCAGATTTCGTCTATTAACAATCTGGCAAACTTAAAAAATCTCGATACCCTCTATCTTGCATATAACGAACTAGAAGATATAAATGTATTGCTTGAATTAGAGAATTTAAGCTATGTGTCACTGTTTGGCAATTATGGACTCGACTATACAAAAGGGTCAGAGGACATGGAGGTTATCAAAAAACTTCATGAAAAAGATGTAACTGTGGAGTGGAGCGATATCTGGCATGACCTTTTCGTAACAAACGTAACCGAATCCACGGTGGAATTTGAGATAAGCT
The DNA here is from genome assembly GCF_036965045.1 of Bacillus sp. JJ1533. Classification (NCBI taxonomy): domain Bacteria; kingdom Bacillati; phylum Bacillota; class Bacilli; order Caryophanales; family Bacillaceae; genus Bacillus; species Bacillus sp. JJ1533. The sequence goes on from NZ_JBALOV010000043.1 coordinate 23,112, forward strand.
TCTACGATATAATTGAAAATATTAACAAGTATATCATCTATGTAAATGGTGAGGAAGTTGGAGAGACACCAGCGTCAAAACCATACTATACATTAACTGGACTTGACCCGTTATCAGACCTGGATATCACGGTTGAGGGTGTGGATGAGGACGGCTTTGTCTGGGGCAGTGCCTATGCGTATGTAAAAACGCCTCCGACTCCGTCTGGAAAACCTGTTCAATTATCTGACCCTGCGTTAGAAGAAGCAGTTAGGGAAGCATTACGGATCACAACACGCGAACTCGTGGAGAGTGACTTGACCATTTTATACAGTCTTGATGCAATGAACAGAGGCATCAGAGATCTGTCAGGACTTGAGAAGGCTATTAATCTTGAAGAATTGTATTTAGATAGGAACGAAATCACGAGCGTTAAGCCACTTGAAAATCTAACGGAACTCACATATCTATCATTAGCACGTAACAAGATCGAAGATATTTCACCATTGAAAAATCTAACAAACCTAGAGTTCTTAGGTTTAGATGGGAATAAAATTGAGGACATTAGCATACTGTCTGGGTTCACAAATCTTTCATTCCTAACGTTACAACGCAATAAAGTCAAGGACATTACTTCGTTAGATAACCTGGATATTGGGGTTCTAGACATTAGCTACAATGAAATTACTGATATTTCGAGTTTGCTAACGCTGGAAAGTTTGATACTTGTGATGTTAATAAAAAATCCATTAGATTTAACAGATGGGTCTGAAGCACGGGGAATTATTGAGCAACTAGAAGAAAAAGGGGTCTATGTCCTTTATGAATACCTCGATATCTCTGTTGACCATGTTTCCGATTCGGAGATTGAGCTTAGCTGGGAACCTGTCACAACTGATGGATTTGAGGACTACACATATTCCGTTTTTGTAGATGGGGAAATGGTGGGGGAAGAAACAAAGGATGCAACCTACCTTATCACTGACCTCGATCCTGAAACGGAGTACGTTATTGAAATCGTTGGATTTGATGACAGTGGAGAACGCATCATCGCAGGAACGACTGTGGTAACGACCGCAGCAGAAGATGAAGAAGATCCTGTTGAAGAACCAGGTAACGAGACAGACCCTGAAGAAGGGGGCACACCTGTAGAACAGCCTGAAGATGAGTCTGATGATGAGGTGACAACACCAGGAAAGAGTCCTGAAAAAGGCAGCACACCAAAAAATAACGATAAGCAACAAGACAAGAAGAACAATGACAAAAAGCTCCCGACAACAGCGACAAATAACTACAATATATTAGTAATTGGCTTACTGTTACTAGGAGCAGGAATCATCGCCTTTTTCGCAACACGTAAAAAGCTAATACATTAATTAAAGAAAGCCTCTTGCCAACCAGCAAGGGGCTTTCAATAAAGTTCCGGCTTTAAGAATTCATTCGCGAGGTGCACAATGAATATTGTAATCTTCATACTCGTTCTTGCATTTGCCATGTATTCGTTCTTCTATAAAAAACAGAACGAGGAATTTGAAATTGATTCATCTTTATTGAAGCCCGTATTCAAACAATATGTAAATTTTCTCGGCTTCGGTATGATGATTTCCATCCTTGGGTGGTTCATTTTTAAGGAAGCCCTTTTACTTTGGTTCTTTTTCTATACGTCCATTGTCGCTGTTCTACTTATTAGTTTAGCTCAAAAAAAGGACCGCCTAAAAAGTTTTTCAATCGGTTCTTTGGTCTTTGCTGTTGTATTCTGCATCTTAAGGGTTCCAACCCATCCAGATTCGTTCCAGCAGTGGCTGGGTGAAAATAAACAACTCTATTGTCCAAGTGGCTTTGATTGTGTGAAAGTATCGACCTCGATTGAGGGAGAGAACCTCGTTACAAAATCTGAAATTGTACCGATCCACTTTTATGACATGAACTGGTATCTATTATTTGCAACCGGTGACTTCTCATACATAGATAGCGATGGCAATGAAGTGCAGTACGAAGGAGTAAACATAGCAGGATGGTGGTTTGAAACCAGCAATTGAGCAATGGTCGTAAACCTTCCTATATTAAACATCCACCTGACTATCAAAGGAAACGTCAATTTATGTCGAAAATAGGACTAAAGACTCTTTTGCAATCCAAATGACCTATTCTATAGTAGTAGATGGAAAGCATAAATCGTACGAAACGGCAAAATCATTGAAAGATGATGACGCAAAACTAGAGGGGCTAAGGTCTTTTGGACTATGTCAGCCAGTTTCCGAAACGAAACTCCGTCGATTTATGTAGTATATCGTTGGAGGAATAGGTAATGAAGAAAATGATTTTTAAAGCCAAGTATTATTGGCATAGTTTTCAATTTAACAGAAATCGAGCGATGCTTGAAGGTTGTTTATGCCAAGACATCAGAACCAATCTTGAATCGAAAATGCAGTACCATGAACGTGAAGCGATCACGTATGTTGCGAAAAAATAATGAACGACCCTCACCTGTGTTAGGTGGGGGTTTTGTGTTTTTGAACGTTTATCCTTCAAAAAATACCAAAAAGTGTATTATACTTGAGGGTATAGAAAATGGACACAGAGGTGAGGGAGCGAACGATGAAAAAAATCCTTATATTAGTTGTAAGCCTTTTAATGAGCTCGATGATTTTATCTGGCTGCGAAGAAGATCCAAAGCCAGACGACAGGTTCAATGCCTTTATTTCAGACTGGGCCAAGCAAGACTTCGGGAAAGTGTATGAACAATTTTCAACGGATACTAAAGAAACGGTAAACAAGGACGAATTCGTTGAGCGTTTTACGAAAATTTACAGTGATATTGATGTTAGTAGTCTGAATATCGATTTCAAAACGTCAGAAGAAGAAATGGAGCCAAATGACCAAGGCGAGGTCACTTTTACATATGACTTATCGATGGAAACCATAGCAGGTCCTATTGAATTTTCAGAGCAAGTAACACTTGTTTTAGAAGAACAAGAAGATGAGAAAAAGTGGACCGTTCGATGGGAACCAGCCATGTTCTTTCCTAACATGGAAGAAGGCGATGAGATTGGGCTCGAACTCGCATCTCCTACACGTGGGGAAATCCTCGATCGAAACGGTGTCCCGTTAGCGGAAAATGGACTCGTTTATGAAATCGGAATGGTTCCACAGGACCTCGTTGAAAATAAAGATGCGACAATTGAAAAAGTAGCAAAGTTATTAAAAATGAAGCCTGAATCGATTCAAAATGCATTAAATGCTACATGGGTTCAGCCTCATTATTTTGTGCCAATCACAAGGTTGCCACTAGAGGAGCAGGACCTTGCGACAGAAGTAACCCAGATAAAAGGCGTACTTTCACAAAAAGTAGAATCTCGGGTGTACCCATTTAAGGAAGCGACTGCACACTTAATTGGTTACATTGGAAAAGTAACGGCAGAGGACTTGAAGAAACTTGAGGGCAAGGGCTATTCTGCGAATGATGTCGTTGGGAAAAAAGGTCTTGAGTTCGTTTTCGAGGACCAATTAAAAGGAGAAAAGGGCGTACATCTCTTCCTTAAAAAGGCGAATGGCGAAGAGAATGTCACACTTGCAAAAACAGAAGCAAAAGACGGCGAACCAATCACTCTCACGATTGACATTGATGTGCAAAACACGGCATATGACCAACTCAGCGGAAATGCTGGGGCTGCCGCTGCCATTCACCCATTAACAGGTGAGGCACTTGCGCTTGTAAGTAGTCCGTCGTTTGACCCAAATGCATATGTTCTAGGTAATGCTCCACATCAAGCATTAAATGAAGATCCACTTAAACCATTATTGAATCGTTTTATCTTGACCTATGCTCCAGGTTCAAGCTTTAAACCGGTCACAGCTGGAATCGCACTTGAGAATCAGGTAATTACTCCAGATACGAACATCGACATTAAGGGTAAGCAATGGAAGAAGGACAGCTCATGGGGCGGATATTCGATCACAAGAGTAACGGACCTGGGAAAACCAGTAAATTTAAGAGATGCTTTTATCCACTCTGACAATATTTATTTCGCACAAGCTGCATTAGGGATTGGTGGAGAAAAGTTTGAAAGTGAACTAACGAAGTATGGATTTGGCGAACCTTTCCCATTTGATTATCCAGTATATGAGTCAAAGGTTTCAAACGAGGGCCTAAACTCTGAAGTTTTAACAGCCGATACCGGCTATGGCCAGGGTCAGCTTGAGATGAGTCCAATTCACTTAGCGGTTTCCTATACACCACTACTTAATGAAGGAAACTTAATCCAACCAAAACTCATCTTAGATGATTCGGAAGCGAAAGTATGGAAGGAAAATATCCTTTCACCTGAATATGCAAGAATCATATTGGATGATCTTGTTCAGACGGTCGAGAATCCAAAAGGAACAGCACATGATGCGAAAATAGACGGCATCAAGCTTGCAGGAAAAACAGGAACAGCTGAATTAAAAGCAAGCAAAGAGGAAGACGGCCAAGAAAACGGATGGTTCGTTGCAGTCAACACCGAAAATCCAAGCCTATTAGTGGCGATGTTGATTGAAGACGTGAAAAATGGAAGTCATGATGTGACACCTAAAGTCAAAGCTGTGTTTGAGTCGGTGATGAAATAATGGGAAGTGGGATCTTATCCTACAAAAAAGCCAGTCACTGTTTTTATAACGGTGACTGGCTACTTTATTGTATTGAACTATTGGTGATAACGTAGACCAACCTCGGGAACCAAACCTCATATTGGATGAAGAACTTCACTCCATGGTGTACCCTCGCCTAAATTTTAGAAACGTTTTTTTTAGTAGCCTTTCGGTATTTTCGGTTGATTACACGAAGCATGAATTGCGGGATTGCCACGGCACGTTTCAATCGCGCGGGCTCCTTCATAATCCTGTAAGCCCATTCAAGGTTAAGATTACGCCAAAGTTCTGGTGCTCGATTGACAACCCCAGCCCATACATTGAAACAGCCACCAAGACCAATAAAAAGCCCTTTGTTAAAATGATGCTTATTAGATGCAATCCATTCTTCTTGTTTAGGAAATCCAAGTCCTAAAAAGACTATATCGGGCTCTGTTCTTTTTATCTCCTTAATTATTGGCTCATCGTCTTTAAAAAAGCCATGATGGTACCCTACAATATTGATATCCGGAAATGAAAGTTGTATGTTTTGGACAGTTAGGCCTATCACATCGGGTTCTGTTCCAAGAAAATAAACTTTATATTTATTTTGATTTGCAATATGCAAAAGTTCAGTCATGAAATCAAAACCCGTAATCCGTTCTTGAAGTGGGTTACCGAGTAATTTAGAGGCAATTGTTATCCCAATACCATCAGGGATAATATATTGAGCTTGTTTAAGAACCTTATCGTAGTATGGATGTGTGTTTGCGTACGTAACTATTTCAGGATTAGCTGTAACGATAAATGTCTTTTGTTCTTTTTGAACTCTCTCATGCATCTCATCAACGAATTCACTCATTGAATTATTAACAAAATCGTACCCCATTACTTTTTGAAATTTAAGCATTTTCCTTCCCCACTTATTTCTCTATTTAATATATTTTAGTTGTTATCGTTTACTAGTATGAAGAAAAAATACAGACATTTATTATAAATTGGTAAAGACATTTTCGCCTCGTTATATTGGACAACAAATATAGTTCTTTGGTAGTATACAATTGATAATTTTACCACAATGAAAGGAAAAAGTGTGGATTATTGACATTTTTTTATAAAGCTCTACTATTTTATAGTATAGTAACTTTTATGGGTTAAAATAAACAACATATATCTAGATTTGTAAAAGGAGGTCGAGTTGTGACGAAAATCATAACATACGGGACCTTTGACTTATTGCACTGGGGGCACGTAAATTTATTAAAAAGATGTAAGGAGCTAGGATCTCATCTTACAGTTGGTTTATCAACTGATGAATTTAATCAGGTTAAAAATAAAAAGGCGTACCATAGTTATGAACATAGAAAATATATTTTGGAAGCAATTCGCTATGTAGACCAAGTCATTCCTGAAGAAAACTGGGAACAAAAGATTCCAGATATACAAAAATATCAAATTGATTTATTTATTATGGGAAATGACTGGAAAGGGAAGTTTGATTATTTGAAAGAATATTGTGAAGTAATATATCTCCCAAGAACACCAATTATTTCTACAACAAAAATAAAAAAGGATAATTTTACGATAGAATACAATGGGTAAAGAATTTGTTATTTCCGTCTATTTATTTTTAATCAAGATTATATTTAACATAAATAAAATTTTTCCAATTCAGAAGAAAGTTTCATTCGTAATTTCATTTGAGGAAAATGCAACATTCCTATATAAAGAAATGCAGCGACAACGAGTTCCTTTTAAGGTCGTGTTTCTTTGTAGCAATGTTGCTGTTTATCGTGCAATTAAAAATAAGTTTCCGAACGTGTCCGTTTACACTTTTACTTTAAAAAGTATTAAAGACTGGTTCACATCTATTTTTCATCTAGCGACATCAAAAATTCTGATAGTCGATAACTACTTTCCGTTTCTTGCACCAATCACATTCAAAAATGAAGTGGAGTGTATTCAAATTTGGCATGCCGCTGGAGCTCTAAAAACATTTGGACTCCAGGATAAGGCTATTTCCAAACGGACAACAAAAGCACACAAAAGATTTCAAAAGGTTTACGGCCAATTTCATAAGGTTGTTGTAGGTTCTGAAAAAATGGCCAGCATTTTTATGGAGTCCTTTGGTCTTTCGGCTAAAAGAATGTTGCCAACAGGAATCCCAAGAACAGACTTTTTCTTTGATAATGAGCAGCAAAAGCAGATTAAGGCAAAGCTTTATGAACAATACCCTTTATTTAAAGAAAAGGAAATTATTTTATATGCCCCTACTTTTCGACATGGGCAGCTAGATAATCAAGAAATAAATTTAGATATTGACCAGCTATATAAGAAGTTAAAGGACCGATTTGTTTTTATTATAAAACTGCACCCAGCAGTAAAAGTGAATATTGATTTTGAGAAGAAGTATCCAGGTTTTATCTATGACTTTTCTTCTTATAAAAATGTGAATAATATACTCGTAATTACAGATTATCTAATCTCCGATTACTCCTCTATACCATTTGAATTTGCAATCATGAATAAACCGATGATTTTTTATCCTTATGATCTAGAAGAATACAAAAGAGAACAAGGAGTGATTGAGAATTATGAAGAAATCATTCCAGGTTCAATTGTTCACAACACAGAAGAGATAGTTGAACTTGTATCGCATTCTCGGGTTGATCAAAGTAAGATTCGTGATTTTTCTGAAGAATGGAATGAATTTTCAAAGGGTGCCTCATCGAAACAGTTAGTTCAGTACATACTAAACAAAATAGATAGGTTGAAATAAAAGGGGAAACAAAATGAAATCAATGGTTACAGTAATAAAAGAGCATGTAAAAAACTTTTATTTAATTATACGTTTATCTTTTTTTGAAATAAAAAGTAGTAATAGTGATAATTATTTAGGAATCCTTTGGGAGATTTTAAATCCCACGATCCAAATCATGATTTTTTGGTTTGTATTCGGGTTTGGTATACGTGGTGGACAAGATGTAGGAAATATTCCCTTTTTGCCATGGTTATTGTCAGGAATCGTGGTGTGGTTTTTTATTAATCAATCCTTATTACAAGGATCTCGAGCAATTTACTCTCGTATAAATATTATTTCAAAATTAAACTTTCCAATCAGTGTAACACCAACATTTGTGATTGTATCTCATTTTTATCATCATATAATCCTTGTTGGAATCATCATGGCAATTTTGTATTTCTATGGATTTTCTGTTTCCATTTATATATTACAATTGCCGTATTTTACAATAGCTACTTTCGCCATTCTCATTTCACTTTCACTAATCACGTCAACATTAGCAACAATTGTTCGTGATGTGCAAATGGTCGTTCAATCTATAGTAAGAGTTTTGCTATATTTAACACCCATTCTATGGACCGTGGAGAAATTACCGGAGTTTATCCAAATTATAATGAAGATTAATCCATTTTATTACATTGTGGAAGGTTATCGTGCATCGTTACTTGGGTTAGATTGGTACTTTATTGAAAATATACAATATACCATCTACTTTTGGGCACTTGTATTCGTATTGTTTTTAATTGGCTCTATCTTACATGTGAAGTTTAGAAAACATTTTGTAGATTACCTATAACAAGAATAGGAAAATTTTGCTTTAAATAAATGGAAATTTGTAGTATTAATATAAAGAGTATAAGTCGAATTTCCTAGAAAAATGTAAAAAATATTATGTTATGAAAGATCGATCAAAAAAGATATTTAAAGGAAATACCGAAGAGAAAGGAATGTATATTTTATGATTTACGCTGAAATCCTTGCAGGAGGAAAAGGGACTAGGATGGGGAATGTAAATATGCCGAAGCAGTTTCTCCCCCTAAATAAAAAGCCTATTATTATTCATACTTTAGAAAAATTTATGTTAAATTCTGCGTTTGAAAAGATCCTTGTTGTAACCCCACGTGAGTGGATTAATCATACAAAGGACATTATTAATAAATTTATCGGGAAAAATGATCGGATTATTGTGGTAGAAGGCGGTAAAGACCGAAACGAATCGATCATGAATGGAATACGTCATATAGAATCTACCTTTGGTTTATTTGATGATGACTATATCGTGACTCACGATTCTGTACGTCCTTTTCTAACACATCGAATTATTATGGAGAACATTGAACAAGTTAAAAAATACAATGCTGTAGATACTGCAATTGAGGCAATTGATACAATTATTGAATCAGAAAATGGTGAAACCATCTCAAATATTCCGAAAAGGGACATCATGTATCAGGGACAGACGCCTCAAAGTTTCCACATTAAAACACTGGTTGATTATTATAATAAATTGACTCAAGAGCAGAAAGAAATCCTAACGGACGCTTGTAAGATATGTTCCCTCTTTGGTGAAGATGTAAAAATTGTAAAGGGAGAAGTATTTAATATTAAAATTACAACCCCTTATGATCTAAAGGTAGCGAATGCGATTATACAGGAGCGGATTAATAATGATTAATCAAGTTTATAGATTAGTGTCGCCTCGACAGTTTGAAATAAGCTATAAAGATCGTTCGATACGATCAGATCGTGTTATTGTTCGTCCTACTAATTTATCTATTTGTGCTGCTGATCAAAGATACTACACAGGAACCCGTGGAGAAGAAGCGCTATCAAAAAAATTGCCAATGGCTTTGATACATGAGGCTATTGGCGAAATCGTATATGATCCCGAAGGAGAATTTCAACCAGGAACGAAAGTAGTAATGGTTCCAAATACTCCGAGTGAACAGGATGACATTGTCGCGGAAAATTATCTTCGTTCAAGTAAATTTCGCTCAAGTGGTTATGACGGGTTTATGCAGGATTATGTATTTCTTCAAAGAGATCGGTTTGTAGTTCTTCCCGAGAATGTAAATGTTCATGTAGCTGCATTTACTGAACTGATAACAATAGCCATGCATTCCATTACAAGATTTGAACGACTTGCACATCGTCGTCGTAACACATTTGCCGTATGGGGAGATGGAAATCTTGGCTATATTACTTCACTTATTTTGAAAAAGAAAATTCAAGGTTCAAAGGTAATCATTTGTGGTAAAACCCAATATAAGCTTGATAATTTTTCATTTGTAGATGAGGTTTATAATATTAATGAAATTCCTGATGAAGTAACATTTGATCATGCGTTTGAGTGTGTAGGCGGAATAGGTAGCCAATATGCAATTAACCAAATCATTGATCATATATCCCCAGAGGGCTCAATTTCAATGTTAGGCGTATCTGAATATCCCGTCGAAATTAATACAAGAATGGTACTAGAAAAAGGGATTACCCTAATTGGAAGTAGTAGAAGTGGTTATCATGACTTCAAAAATACGGTCGACTTTTTGTCAGAAAATCCAGATGTAGTTGATTATCTTGAAACTTTAATCGGTTCTGTAAATGAAGTAAGGTGTATTCAAGATGTTATTAATGCGTTTGAAAAAGATTTATCCACTTCTTGGGGGAAAACTGTGATGGAATGGAAGATATAACTTTCCAATCATATAAAATGAAAAGGAACATACAATGAGGTCAATAAAATTTCTTCCGACAGTAATTGTTAAGCTATTAATTAACATATTATATAAGTTATTTTCAATTATGTTTCCAATTAACATAAGAAAAATAACATTTGCCTCTTTTCGTTCGAGTTCAATCGAAGGAAATTTACTTTATTTGTTTAATGAAATAAAAAGAAACAAAAATAACATTACGTTTTCCTTTTTGTTTGGAAAATCCCCCAAAGGTTTCTTTGGTAAATTAAGTTTCATTAAACATATAGTAAAGGTAATATATCATCTTACCACATCGAGGTATTTTATAATTGATGATTATTATTTACCACTTTATTTTATAAAACCTAGAAAGGGTATAGAAATAATTCAGGTATGGCATGCAGCTGGTGCGTTTAAAAAATTTGGATATAGTACAATTGGAAAAGATTATGGTCCATCTCGTGAATATCTTAACATTATTAAAGTGCACTCAAATTATTCTTCAGTAATTGTAAGTACAAAAGAAGTTATTCCTATTTATTCAGAGGCCTTTAATATGCCTCCTTCAAAAATTTTGCCGCTTGGATTACCCAGAACTGATTATTTTTTTGAAGTTGAAAAACATCAGCTGTTAAAAGAACGCTTTATTAAAGAATTTCCGGAACTGAGAGGTAAGAAATTAATATTATATGCACCTACATTTCGAGGGAAAAATCGTCAAGTGCATTCCTTTGATTATTTTATTAACTTTAATGTTTTAAACAAAATGTTAAATGGGAAATACGTAGTTTTACTACATTTGCATCCATATATTAACAACAAAATAAATATAGATAAAAAATTATCCGGTTTTATTTATCTTATAGAGAAGAACTATACTATTGAGGAACTACTCATCTTATCAGACATTTTGATATCCGATTATTCATCAATAATTTTTGATTATAGTCTTTTACGTAAACCAATGGCATTTTTCGCAAAAGATTTGGAAGCATATATAAAAGAGCGAGATTTCTATTTTACCTACAAAGAATTTGTTCCTGGGCCAATATTTAGAGAAACGGAAAAACTAGGACTTTGGATAAAAAATGAAAGCTATAATATAGAGCGCATAAAAGAATTCCAGGAAAGATTTTTACCAAATTGTGATGGTACTGTTAGTGAAAGAATTGTAAAAGAGATTATTAAATAAATAAGATTTAAAAAGTTTTAGAAGCGGGTGTTTTGGATGTCAACAAAAGAAAAAATAAAACAAGTAAAATCAAAATTAAAAACTAACGAAGAGGAGGTTCCTTTATATACAGACGATGAAATAATTGTCATACATAAAGATAAATTAAGTGAAGCTTTACCGGTTCTTGAGGATATGGCTGAGGACATAGAAGTAACCCCACATAGAAAAATTACAAATATCCACTGGAACGGTCCAATTATGACGATTGAAGGATATTATTATTTAGAGGAATTACCATTACCCAATGATGATATTGTAAAAAAGAGGCTTGTACTGATTAATGAAAAGAATGATAGGATTAACATTCCTTTAATAGATGTAACTTTACACGAAATAAAATCAAATGATGAAATTGATAATTTATATTTATGGGCCGGTTTTGTAGGGAAAATTAATTTTGCTACAATCACGAAAAACAATAAACCATTACCAGCACAAACATATAAATTATATATTGAAATAGAGATAGATGGCATATTGAATAAGAAAACAAAAAAAATGTACCCTCTTGGGAACATTCAAAAATTTTTAAAACAAGATTTTTACACGTGTAAAATGGAATATTTTTCAGGAAAACAAGAAATGAAATATAATCTATTAGCAACTTATGATCAAAGCGAAAAAACGATGATGTTAGTATCAAGTAAGCTAAAGGATATTGATCCAACAAAGTACACATTAACTAAAGTGGATAAGGAAAGCTTCCTTTACCGTTTTATGAGGACGAAAGGATTTAGGTTTTTATACAACTTATTTACTTTTTTTCCTTTACAGGAGAAGAAGGTATTGTTTGCCTCGGATAGTAGAACAGACATGAGTGGAAATTTTCACTTTGTATATGAAGAAATGAAAAAAAGAAATTTAGATTTGGACTATCATTTCATGCTAAAGAAAGGAATTGCAGATCAAAAATCATTAAAGGAATTCGTTCAATTAGCATATGACCTAGCTACTTCTAAATTTATTATGCTGGATGATTTTTATCCAATGGTATACCCATTAAAAATTCGCAAAAATGCTGAACTTGTCCAACTGTGGCATGCAGTTGGAGCTTTTAAAACATTCGGTTATAGTAGAATGGGAAGACCTGGTGGACCGTCCCCTAAGTCAAAAAATCATAGAAATTACACAAAGGCTATTGTAAGTTCAGAAAATATTGCAAAACATTATGCTGAAGGCTTTGGAATAGACAGAGAAAAAGTGGTTGCAACTGGAATTCCTAGAACGGATGTATTCTTTGATAAAGAATATCAAAAGGAAGTAAAGGAATCACTCTATAAGGAATATCCATTCCTGAAAGACAAAAAAGTAATTACATTTGCGCCTACATTTCGTGGAAATGGACAGCAATCGGCTCATTATCCAATGGAAGTATTAAATCTAGAAAAACTGTATCATTCCCTAAAGGACGAATACGTATTTCTCTTTAAAATACATCCATTTGTGAAAAGTGACTTTAGTATTCCTTATCAATATAGTGATTTTTTCTACGATTTTTCATCATATCGTGAAATAAATGATCTTCTATTTATTACAGATATATTAATTACTGACTATTCATCAGTTTGTTTCGAATATGCATTATTAAATAAACCAATGCTATTCTTCTCATATGATATAGAAGAGTATGTTCAAAAAAGAGATTTTTATTATGATTATCAATCGTTTATTCCAGGTCCACTCGTAAGAACTACAGAGGACATGATTCAAACAATTCAAGAAGGTAATTTTGAAATACGAAAGATTAAACCATTTGTCAATTATTTCTTTGATGATACGGATGGAAAATCTAGTGAACGGGTAGTGGACACAATAATCTTAGGGGAAAAAAATAATTATAAACACTAATGGGGGATTTGAAGTGCAAAGGAAGTTTCCTAATAACTCAAATTACTATTTTATAGTCGGGAGTATAAGTGAAAGTTTTGGTGGTTTAACAAAGTCCATGTTAAAAAGGGCTAAGCTGTTTCAAGAATACCAAAGTGTCACTCCAGGAATATTAACATTTAATTTCAATATTGATTATGAGAAAATCAGAGAAAAGTTAGTAAAAGAAAATTTTATTTCCAAAGATATTAAGGTTATTAATATGTTCGAGTCATTATCTGGTGATAAATTTGAAGAACATGTAAAGCCTATACCAGTCTTGGACAACGATAAGTATAATATAGATCCAGTCAAAGATAGAAATTGTTATCGATATTATGAAAACGGAATGTATAAGATGTTCGTTAGTTATGAAAGGGAAGATGATAAATTAAAATTTATTGATTATTTTAATGAAAACCACTACAAGATTAGAAGGGAAGAATTTGATTCTTTAGGTTTTAAACGAAGGGAAATCCATGTTGATTATCTAAGTAACTCTGCATTACCCAGACAAGAGTTATATTATAACAGGTCTGGGAAATGTTATTTAAATATCTGGTATAAGACGGTGAACAACTCCAGTGAAATAGAAAGAATTCACCTTTTTAAAAATAAAGAAGTAATTGTTTTTTACAAAATGGACGATTTAAAAAAATATTGGCTGGAAAATTATCTTTCCATAGACCATAAGAATTTTTTAATTGTTGATGGACGAGCATTAGATCCGGTTGTATTATCTTTGTCCAAACCAAATACTTACAAAATATTTTTTACACATAGTACTCATTTAAGACCACCTTACTCTATAGATTCTGTAATAAGACTTGGCAATAGGCCAGTTTTAAATAATTTAAATGAAATTGATGCACTGATACTTTTAACAAATTATCAAAGAAACGATATTGAATTAAGGTTCGGGAAAAGAAATAATTATTTTGTTATACCACATTCTATTGAAATTACAGATAACTATACAAATCAAAAGGTTGAAAGAAAAAGATTTACTGCGGTAATGATGGCGAGATACCATGAAGAAAAGCAAATTGACCATGCAATAAAGGCTTTTAAAAAGGTAATTGAGGTTTATCCACTAGCGCAACTTGAAATATATGGATTTGGAGACGAAGAGGAAAATTTAAAAAGGCTAATCTTAGAACTTGGTTTAAACAAAAATGTTTTGTTAAAGGGCTTTACAAATTCTCCAGCTATGGTTTTAGAAGAGGCGACTTTATCAATATTAACAAGTAAGTATGAAGGTTTTGGATTAGCTATACTAGAGAGTCTAATGCATGGTTGTCCTTTAGTATGTTATGACATAAAATACGGTCCAAGTGATATGATTGATAATGGAAAAAATGGTTACCTTGTTGAGCCAAATAATATTGATTTGTTGGCTAAGAAAATAATTGAATTATTATCAGACAATGAGCGTTTAATTGAATTCTCAAATAATGCTCGTAAAAAGGCAAATGAATTTTCAAATGAAAGATTTATTAATGACTGGTCGAATCTCTTCAATACAATAATTGAAAATCATTCAAGTAAAATAAATTTACAATCTTTTGACTTTTTTATAGAAAAGTCTGATTGGAGTTCAAAAAGAAATTTAAGGTACAGTTTTGAGGGCGAGATATCGTATGAAGGTTTAAAGGACATCTCAAAAAGAGATATGTTAAATTATCGGGTAATTCTTAGAGAGAGAGAAACAAAAGAAATTATTGAAATAAATAGTGTTAAAGGAATTAATGGTTACAGTTTACATTGTGAATTGCTATTTGAAGAAATTATTCAAAATAATAATTTTGGTGAAGGTATTTGGGATGTTAATTTAATCATTTTTGGTAATAACTTTTATCAAGAGAAAAGGATTGGATACAAGAAAAGTGAATCTGCAAAAACCCAGAAGGAAATAATTAGTAACCATTATTCAAATCTAATATTTGAACCTTATTATACAAATCCGCATGGGAATCTTTCATTTAAGGTAATAAGAAAATAATCAAACAATGTTATGGGAACATAACATTGTTTCATGTTTCCCAAAAAATGAAAAATGGGATGATTGAAAATTTCTTTGATTAAATAAACTTAAAACCACCCAGGAGGTGGTTTTAGGTTTTTAGGTCATTTTTTGACACAATGCCTACTTAGATGGCAAGACATTAATATTTTAAAGTAGTTTTTCGAAATCTTTAACCGATAAAGATGGAGGGGTAAACGGTTCGATTTCTCCATTTTTCTTTAAAGTCTTAACAATTTTTATAAATTCTTTTATATCTGTGTCTCCAGTGATTCCTTTAAAATCGGCGAAACTATATTTCCACCATTTAAGTTCTAATAAATCACTTATAATCTCATCGGAAAATCTATTGCGAATGATTTTGGCTGGAGAACCCCCTACTATTGCATATGGTGGAACGTCTTTTGTTACAATAGAGCCTGCAGCAATAATTGCTCCATCACCGATTGATACGCCCTTCGAAACAAAGGTAACATCTTGTCCAACCCAAACATCATTACCAATTACTACAGGTGAACCATTTGGTTCTGGGTTAGGTACTCTATTAAACTTTTTATTATTTTCAGTTAAAAAGTCATTAATCGCTGAAACTTTTGTGTCATATGTCAGCATCGAAGTTGTAAACCTTGTTATTGGGTGGTTCCCTTGCATTCTTTTAACATTACTTGCAATTGATGAGTATCTTCCGATTATTGTATTTACAGGTAGCAAAGAATTGACAGATGTAAAAGAACCTATTGAATAAAAATATCCCCCTACTAGAAACATTGAATATGGCTCAATAACTGCAAAATCACTAACTTCAAACCAATCCTTATTTTTAATGAATCTTTGACGGTTACCATGTCTAGGTAAAGTATATATCTTATTCTGATTAAAAAAGCTTTCAAATTCCTCATTGTAAGTAAATCTTTTTCTAGAATGGCTTCTAGTATGAACGATATTATCTGCAAAAAACTCAATACCATTTATTGTACTGCTCATAAAATTTGTCCCCTTTTCTATATTATCTTTAGCTTTATTATCCCAATAACAGAGTGATTAATAATGTTTAACAAAAGTTATATAATAGTTAATAAATCATGCATCTGTATCAGTTGAGAATAATAAGAATTTCAGCACACTCCATTATTGATTGAAGATATACAGAACATAACAAAATTATACAAAAAGTTTACAAAAACAGCGAATAAATTTAAAGTTATTGTCGTAAAATAACAATAAACATTGTTTGTAATCAAAAAAAATCCATGGTACGGTTAAATTAATTAGATTTCCCAATATTTTACCTAAATAGGCTCCAAGTTCTAAGTTAATTGTTAGATTAACCAAAAAATTGAGGAGAGGATTAATATGAGAATAAGGGTAGTAAACTCAATTGTAGACGGAAATGGAAATCAAACTCCTATGCATATGATTGGTAATGAATATGATGTCATAAAGGAAGATCAGCTCGGTGTTTGGGTAAGAGCTGAAGGGAAATTAGATGCGTTTGTTTATTATGATGAGCTGGAGATTGTGGAGTTAAATGAAAACTACTATAATACATTTGGCCATTATTTACGAAACACGACCAAAGAAAAGTACTTTGACGAACTTAAATCAATGGGATGCGACCACTTATTATAATACTTAAAGCGGGATTCAATTATTTTGAGAAAATAATTGAATCCCGCT
>NZ_JBALOV010000044.1:0-63872 GCF_036965045.1 Bacillus sp. JJ1533
ATATTTGCGTCGGGATCCTCAGATTTGCGTCCTCTCGCTAATTTTCGCGTCGGAATCATCAAATCTCCGTCAACAATCTCAAATTTACGTCGCCACTACTTTATTCCATCCCTTCGACAATCTTTTTCGCACGATTTGACATTTTTCTCACAAAATCTGTAACTTTTTCTCTTCCCAAACGTCTAATATATGTGTACTATTTTATTCAGCTAGTAAACTACGAAAAAGGTGTTGATAAATATGAGTCGAGTTGATCGCCATTCGAAACAGAAAACGAAACGTAAATGGCCAAAAGTTATTGGAACAATCGCACTTGTTTTATTGTTAGCTATCGGTGGATACGCCGTTTATTTATATCAATCTGTAGCCAGTACGGTAGGAAAAATGCATAGCGACCGCGGTCCATCTGACAAACGTACAGAGGAAATTGATATCTCAAAAGCAGATCCGATTTCCATCTTGCTCATGGGTGTGGATGAACGTTCGGGCGACAAGGGACGTACGGATACATTAATTGTGGTTACCGTTAATCCAAACACGAAATCCATGCAAATGCTAAGCATCCCGCGTGATACTCGTGTTGAAATCGTCGGTAGGGGCACACAGGATAAAATCAACCATGCTTACGCATTTGGTGGTGTCGATATGACAATTGATACGGTTGAGAATTTCCTTGATGTACCAATCGACTACTATGTGAAGGTGAACATGGAAGGCCTGCAGCAAATCGTTGATGCGCTTGGTGGTGTCCAGGTGAACAGCACATTCGCGTTCTCCTATGAAGGTGCATCGTTCGGTGAAGGTCCACAGACTTTAAATGGTGAGCAAGCTCTTAAATATGCGCGGATGCGTTATGACGATCCTCGTGGTGATTTCGGTCGACAGGACCGTCAAAAGCAGGTAATCCAAGGAATTATTGACAAAGGCGCAAGCTTCTCGTCTGTCACAAAAATTGATGACGTCCTTGGTGCGCTTGGCACGAACGTAACAACAGATATTTCCTTTGATGAAATGAAAACCATCCAATCGAAATATAAGGATGCTCGTCACAACATCGAGCAATTCAGTATCGACGGTGCTGGTCAAACCCTTGACGCATGGTACTGGGTCGTTTCCGAAGAAGAACGCCAAGCCGTCTCAACACGCTTGAAAACACATTTGGAAATCAAATAGATTTATGAAAGCAAACGGTGGCAACGCCGGTTGCTTTTTTTATACCTTACATGTTTTCCTCCTTTTTCCACATACTAAATGGGACGACGGTCCTGTGTCCTAAAGGAGGTTCTCATTTGAAGATTAAAATTCTACTTAGTATAGCGTTATTGTTTATATCCCTATCTCCCGCCAGTGCTGCAGAGAAATCGCCTTTTTTTGGTGTGAGTGCAACTGTGGTGCAGGTGGAAGACGGTACGTTTGAGGTGAAAACGAAGGGCGAAGAGGAAAACGAAGGATTTGTTTTTTCGCCAAAAGGGGTTAAAGGTGGCGAAACGATTGTGTTCGAGGTCCAGGTAAAAGGTAATCCTGCCGTCTATTTGCTAGTGGACGAGACGGATGCGCGCGGGACCTTTTTAGCTGAAACCGTGTCTCCGGTGATTGGTTTGCATGACCCATGGCGAACCATTCAGCTTGAGGTTGAGCTTCAGGAAACCACCTCGCAAATCGATGCAATGGTCCTTACAAACAAACAAGAAAAAACCACATTCATGTTTCGGAACGTCAAAATGAGTGTAAAAAAATAAAAGGATGCCAGCTAACAGTCACGCGCGCTCTAGGCAATTTATTGGAGACTTGAATTGCCGCGAAAGAGCCCGTGACTGGGCGATGCAAAAGCGGAACGACAAGAAAATAAGCGGAGGTAACGTTTATTTTTTAATCCTCAGTTAAAGACAAGTGATCTTCAATGTACTCATTCAATTCCGACTTTATATTTTCCAATGAGTCATCAAGAAGTTCCCCTACAATCTTACTTCCCGGAATTTTTTGCGAAACAGGTATACCTAAAAAGTAGCGGCCACATTCCCATATTTTTATGATATGCAAATCAATAAGTTCGCCACTTTCATCAGAAATTCCAATTGAAATAGAGGAGCTGTATCCAGGAAGAAAAGGGTCATTTCCCATCCTTTCAAATCCAGCATCAAAATCCAGACCTTTCTTTGCAAAGATGGGTTTATTTTCATCTCGTAATTTTCCTATTAAGTCTTTTAATGTTGCTTCATTAATTACTATCCGCTCTTTTAAATCGAATGTGAAGTCTTTTTCTGCATATTTCATTCATTACCCCCTTTTTTTATTAAATTCGCTGTTGTGCGGCATTTTCCTGTTGATTATTTTGCTATTTATTGCGACAAATTCCATAAATAAATATCGTCTTTTAAGACGATGCAAATGGTCCCCAAAAGTGAACCCGTTTATCTAACGGTACCCTTTTTTTATCCTAATAACCTTTCTACTTTTGCCCTAATCTCATGAGGCAACGGCTGCTTCAATGCACGAGCAAGCAAACCTGGATGCTTGACACCGTTCTCTTTAAAATGCTCCTCAATCAAAGTCGCTTTGTACTCTTTATTTGGAATCAACATATAAGGAATATACCAGTCCTCAAGTGAACTTAGCGGTATCCCGTCAACATTTCCGACAATCGAGTTTTCATCAAATGGCAACTGATAAATCCCTTCATTATGTTCAATCCCAAATCCGCCCATGCTATCAATACTTAGAGTACCTACATTGTATTTCGCAAAATATCTCGTTTTAAAAGGACGTCTTGATTTCGCTTCGAGCGCTGATCCTAGCCCCGCAAGAATCTCGTTAAGCTCCAGAGCGTCCTCCTCTTTCACCAACAAATCGATATCATTTGGGTGCTGAACCAGTCCATGAAAGCTAAGTAAAAGTGAGCCTCCAACACCCCAAACCATTTTTCGTTGACCAACCTCAGCCACTATCTCCCTTAATGTTTGGATCATACCTTTTCCCCCTAAAAAAAGACTTGAGATCTTCTCCCAAGCCTTACTTTACCTTTTTTGATATTTCATCTATCTTCTTTTCCATACGTTTGACACGCTTTGAAAAACGCACCACATAAACGAGAACCGCAATAAAACTAAGTGGAACGAGTAGCGCAAATAATTGAAAAAGAATGTCTCCGATATTTATCATGCTCGGTTTTCTCCTCTCCGGGACAGCGAACCTGCCCCTGTGTCCCACAACCTATTTCAACTTGAATTGCTGGATTAACGTGTTTAGTTCTCCAGCGTTTTCTTCGAGTTGTTTCGCACTTTTTGCGACTTCTTCCATGGAGCTGCTGGATTGTTGGGCAGTAGCTGATACTTCTTCGACGCCTGCAGCTGATTCCTCTGCCACAGCTGCAATTCCTTCAATCGCTCCGCTAATCTCTCTTGTGTCATCAAGCACACCGTAGAGCGAGCCCGACATGGCCTCGAACTGTGTACCAATTTCTTCAATTTTTTGCTTCAACGCATTAAATGTTTTACCGGTTGTTTGGATTTGTGCGGTTCCTTCTTCAACAGATTGGTAGCCGTCATCTAAGGATTGGACGACCTGCTTTGATTCACTTTGAATATCTTTTACAATTGAAGTGATTTCAGCCACCGATTTTCCAACCTGTTCAGCGAGCTTGCGAACCTCATCCGCCACTACCGCGAAGCCTTTTCCGTGTTCACCTGCTCGAGCAGCCTCAATTGCTGCGTTCAATGCTAAAAGATTCGTTTGTCCAGCAATCTCCTGAATCACATTGACAAGTTTCGTTATTTCATTCGTTTTGTTATCGAGCCCAACCACCATCGTATGGGACTGCTTCATTTTTTCATGGATGCTGCTCATTTGCTGAATCGATGTTTCCATATAGGCGCTGCCATCGTTCGTCAGTGTTAGCATGCCTTGTGACTGGTCCTTAATGTCATCACCCTTTACCGCAACCTGCATAATTTCCTGCGAGAAACTAGACATTTTTTCAATTAAAAGTGTGGATGAACTTGCCTGGTCTTCAGCACCGCGTGAGAGTTCTTCCATCGTGACGGCAATTTGCTGACTGCCTGCCATGACCTCATCCGCATACTGGGTCAATTCCTCACTTTGACCGGTTACATTGTCGGAAACGACAGCCATTTGCTTAACCATGCCCCTTACGTTTTCGTTCATCGTATTGACCGCTATGACGAGCTCGCCAATTTCGTCCTTGAGCTTCGTTTTAATAGGCTCAGCCTCGAGTTCTCCATTCGAAATCTCCTTCATCCGACTTGCCACATTTTTCACAGGTCTTGCGATTACTTCAGACGTGTAAACAGAAATAATCGTTCCTAAAATCAGCGCAACCGCTGTAACGATTAGACCTACAAGGTTCGCCGTCTCACCATAGCTCACAACATCTTCACCCGTTAAGACAATATGTCGTTCTCGGTCGTTTGAAAGTTTTTCAACTTCATCCATCAGGCTCCTTGCTCCCGGCTGGACATATGTTTGCAGATTATGCTTCGCAAGTTCTGTATCACCGTTATCATAAGGGATGTAGACCTTTTCCTTTATCAAGTCACGCCACTTTTTTGTCTCGCGTAATAGCCCCTCGACCTCTTTAACTTTCATCGCCTTTAATTTTCGGTCGGTTAAATCAAACTCCACGGAGTAGATGTCAAAATCATTTCGATAAGTAGATTCCCCGTACAACACATACCCGCGAGCCAACGCAATGCTCTGCGCAATATTGTATTTCAAATTATCATATTCTAGTAAAACAGTGAGTTCCTCAGAGACCATTTCCTCCGTCTGCTGATTTGTATTTGATACTGCCACATAATTATAGGCCGCTAAGCCTACACAAAGAATGATAATGGCAAAAAAGCTTGCAAATAAACGCGTACGAATACTTTTCATCTTTGGTACCTCTTTCTTGTTGAATATTGAAAACAAGGCAAAAAAATAAAGCCAATTCTACTAGATTGGCCCAAAACGCTTCATATATTTGGTAGTGCCTTTTTCTTCAAATATATGATTTTCTACCTATTAGTATATAAGTTTTCAGACCATTCAACAATACTCGGCAGCAAGCTTCTGTTACTTTTTTACCACTAAGTCAAACAATAGCTTAAAAAAATCATCCTTGTTCGCTGGTAGCACCTCAGGTAACTCAACACTTGTTTTCATCCTAGAATCCCTCCATTTTTATTGGGTTGCAAAGGACAGGTTCCTTGTCTCTCTGTCCCTAACGTCTATCACTAGTAATCTAGTATTACCAGAATTTTAATAGATATACATGATTGCTAGAAAAAGTTTTGCTAGATTTGGCGAAGGGAGGTCGCTAAAAAGAGGAAGAAGAGAAAAAAAGCCAACCCGGGGGCTGACTTTTAGTTGCGAACAGATGCAAGTGCCTGTTCAATCACACGCATATTTTTGATTGTTTCTTCTACGCTATACATCGGCTGTTGATTAGAAAGAACACTTTCTGCAAAATGCTCCACCTGAAGCTTATACTGGTCACCTTGAGCGATTTCTTCGCGCTGGCCAGTTTCAGCATTCACAACGAGCATGCCATTTCCGCCTTCATTGTCCGGACGGAACGCATGCTTGGCTAGGATCGAACCTTTCGTCCCAACAACCTCATACGATGCCTTAAATGCTTGCTCAAAGCTGACATCAAAATTCGCTATCACGCCGCTTTCGAACTTCAATGTACCTGCTGCGGTAACATCGACATCATGTGTCGGATGAAGATTCGCTGCCGCCTTCACTTCAATTGGCTCTTCTCCCGTGATTAAACGACTTGCATGGATGCAGTAGCAGCCCACATCATACAATACTCCGCCGCCTAAATCCTTTCGAAGCCTAATATTTCCTGATTGGAAATCAACGGAGAAAGAAAACGTCGAACGAATCAGCTTCACATCGCCAATTTCACCTGCTGCGATGATTTCTTTCACGCGGTTATGCTGCGGATGGAATTGATACATAAATGCTTCCATAAAAATCACATTGTTTTCTTTAAAAGCCGCCGCCATTTCTTCCACATCTTGTGATACTAAAGCAGCTGGCTTTTCACAAAGCACATGCTTGCCATGCTTGGCCGCTTCAATCGCCCACTGTTTATGTAATTGATTTGGAAGCGGAATGTACACCGCATCAATTTCTGGATCCTTTAATAAATCAGTGTAGGAGTCATAATACTTAGGGATGCCGAGTTCATCTGCAAAATCTTTCGCCTTCCCACTTTCACTCGCAACCGCCACAACCTCCGCATTATGTGCGCGCTCCATCGCTGGAATCAATGTATTTCTCGCAATTTTTGCTGTCGATAAAACACCAAAACGAACCTTTGTCATCAGCGTTCCTCCTATTTGTTTACGTACTCAACAAATCTATATTCTCATATTTTAGGAGATTATGAAAGGGCTTTATTCTATTGAATTAAGTAGCCGCACTAATTTTTACTAATATTGTTCAGAAAAAACGGACCTAGCAAATGCCAGGTCCGCCCCCCCCCTTCAAAAAATTACTTTAACGCATCGTATGCATCCAAATGTCCGTTACCAAAAAACTGTTGGTCACTGCCTTTTACAGGGTCAACCGCCTTTATATATAGAAGGTCTTGAAGCTTTGCAGGAGACATTTTTCCGTACTTATCAATGAGTAACGCAGCAACAGCTGAAACCTTTGGCGTTGCCATTGACGTACCAATTGACCAGTACCAACCTCCGTTATTACTTGCGCTTAAATTAAATTCAGATTCAAACATACGTTTTGCAATGTATTCATTAAATTTACCCTCAGCTGTATACTGATCATATAATCTCGCATCCCCGCCTACAGCTGCGATATCAACAAAACCTGGTCCGTAGTTCGAGTAGTTTGCAAGCACATCATTTGGTCCCGTTGCCGATACGGTTACAACACCCGGAATATTAGCAGGTACAATGTGACCAGCTCCAATAAAATACAATCCATTACCACCGTATTCACCATTTAAGAACTCTGTCACTTGTTTCTTGTTTGTCATATTCACCGCATCATTACCTGCAGCAGCTACAACAAGTGAACCTTTCTTTGTTACATAATCAACAACTCTCTTATAAGCTGTAAAATCCGCAACATCATTCCCTAGATTTACCTTTTCGCCTGTAACAGGGTCTACATAGAAAATTTGACCAAGAATATCAAATCCGCTTAAGCTCATGGAGATAACATCTACTCCATCGTTTGCCGCTGCAATCATTGCTGCGTAAACCCAGGCAGATTCGGCAGAACTGGCACCGAATACACGATAAGCACGGATCCCCGTGTCAGGAGCCACTCCTAGCATTGCTCCGTTACCGGCAATTGAGCCTGCTACATGGCTTCCATGTCCATGAATGTCATCAAATGCTCCCGGATCTCCTGTTTCATATGGTTCTTCCCCTTGGAAACCACCCGCTGGCACGAAGTTTTTAGAACCAGGTACTAGGTTCTTTACTAAGTCAGGATGATCTCGGTCGATACCAGTATCAATTATACCCACAACCACGTCCTTTGAACCCGTTCCTAATTTATAGCTTTCACCATCATTGGTGATGCGTTTGATATCCCACTGTAAATCCCATAAAGCCGCATTCGCAGGGTTTACAGTGTCAGCTTCAATCTGCTGTGATTCTGGAAGTTTCCAGGAGATCGACGGATTTGCAGCACTCACCCCAGCCATTCCTTTTAGCTTTGAAAATGCAGCTGTTGAAGCCTTTACCTGCGCAAAACCAATTTCCGGAACGGTGTAAACAACCTCTCCGCCTAATTTACTTACATCCTTAGCAAAACTAGCAGGTATACTGTTTTTAGTAAACAGTACGGAATAGTACTCTGTCTGAACATCCTTACCCGCTGCAGAAACAGATGGTAAGAAGGTCAGTAACAGAGCCACACTTAGTAAAACTGCAAAAACCTTTTTCATAATACTCCCCCTCATACATGTTGTTTGGAAATAGCCACATTTTATATGGAATACTCCAACACCATATATTTAGACGGGTATCTTCCCAATCCTTTAACTTTCGTTCATCAAATACCTACAGGAATACCCAAAGGTAGTCGAAAAGTAGGAGGTTATGTTGGGGAAACGCAAAAAAAGCCAGAGTTTCCCCTGACTTCGGTTTGTAACCTTTTAAATTTAAGCTGATTGACACTCTTTCAATCTACCAACAAGGTCCTGCATTACTTCTTCTGTGGTAATCGAAGCTGTTTCTTCAACCTTTTTCTGTATTTCTATCATAATGTTTAAAAGTTGTTCGGCACTCATACTTTTTACCTACCAATCTTATTTTCCAATTAAAATCCATTTTACACTATTCGCTAAACTTTGCAAAGGAAAATCGTGACAAATTTGCGACAAAATCCCTAACTAGTTTGTTAGGGGTATAAAATTCAATCTATTCCATTGGTTCTCCTTGAAATCCAGCAAATTGTCCATTCGTAAAACCAGCGAACAACACATCCCCATTTGCATGAACAAACGGTACTGCAACGATTGTATAGATATTTCCGTCTGGTGCAGGCATCCTGACTGCCATCACTTGATCAGCCCCGGCAAATACGTAGCCTTCTTTGTCTAGGTCTGCTTTCACCTTTGAAAACTCAGCCAGTTTCAATGTGTTTGCAACCGCCTTGTTGCGTTCGGACCCTTGTAAATAGGTTACGCCGCATTCGCAATCATCCCCATGTGCAAAAGCATTATTTCCAGGTAGAGCAAGCATCAACAGTACGAGTACTATTCCGAAAACCTTGACCATTTTCTTCATTCCATTTCCTCCCTTTTCGTAGCTTCATTTTTACAAATTACACAGGAATCCGACAAAATCCTTTATTTTCTGTAAAAATGAGTCGAAGGGAGGAGCGGTAGTTCTTTTTACCTACAAAAAAACAACCCCGTAGAGTTGTTCTTAATTTTTATTCTCCCAAATGAAATCATCATCTTCGAAACTAGGACCGTTGACGATTTCATCGTATTTTTCAATTTCTTCCTGAAGAACTTTTTCAAGTTCCTTATATTTTACCGAAATGCTGCTTGGGGATACATCAAATTCCTCTGCCAGCTCTTCTTGAGTGGATACACCTTCATACGGATAAATGTGTTCAATCATATATACTAATGCCGCTTCATAAATACCCGTTTTGATGATCCTTGGATTTTTGCGCTCACAAAATGTATTCCACAATGAAAGCCCAATCCCAACAATCTCCTCTTCGTAGTTATACTCTTTCATCCGAATCTGGAACATTTCGGCAACCTCTTGTTGCTTAGGTGTCTTCCATTCGTAGTCTTCAGCAGTTATTTTTGTTTTTCCGAACATAAACACCGTGAATACATTAAGAAACTCATGTGACATAAAATCAACTGGATTGGTCTCCGTACTTTGTTCAAAGAGCTCTAAAATCATCTGTCGCATGTCTCCCGCAAATTCCGTTGGCAACTCAAGAAATGTTGGGAAAAAGATGGAGTTCGTCCCTGCAGGCAACAACGTTCCGAACACAAAATAGCCTGCTTCCACTTCCGTCTCTGTCTCAAAAATCCGTACGCAATGCTCGTTTTCCGTAAAAATATCCCGTACCGTCATATAGTTTCGCTGCTCATCCACCGCAGTAACCATGTAGGCAGATGGACGCGCTGCCTTCCATGTTTGTAGAAGATCACGCGTACGCGGACGGTTACACTTCGGACCATAGACATCGACATATTCCTCTAAAATCGTTTTCCCTTCAGTCGAAATTGAGGTGACCACCCAAACACGCGAAAAGAATGAAAATAAATCATACACATCTTCAGGAAGTTCATCGAAAATATCCGAGTACCCATCCAAAACATCATCTAAAAACTCTTCATACATATGAAACGCATATTGAAACAAATCATGCTGAATATCATTCAGCTCGTTTTCCACGACTTGATCGATTGAAACAACCGCAGAACGGCCGCAGCATTTTTTATACTTTTTTCCACTCCCGCATGTGCAAAGGTCGTTCCGTCCAATAACCTTCATGAAAATCATTCACCCTTCTTCTCTATAACTATGAGTTTATCATATCATAATTTCTTTGAAGGAGGGGTGGGTCTATCACCGTTATTTGTATTCTGTCGGCAATAAAATGATTCTATCGTATATTTTGGTTGGCAAATTTCCAGCTTTTTATGGTGGAATGGATGACAATAAAAAACCTGGCTTTTAGGGGTCCCTAATTTTTCTCCGACCAAGATTAATTTCCTTTTATCGTATCAACTTCTCCGCGTTCTAACAAAAAAGAAGATAGACCAATGCAGTCTACCTTCTTTTTTAATTCTCATTTTAATTCAAGCTCTGGCTCGAGTTCCGCTTCAAAGATACGAGGCCATGGAAGTTTGACATGGACACTTTCTAGCTCAGAGATTGTCTTATAGAAATCCTTGTTTCCTCTGGAACCGATGTAAACTTTCTTCCCGTCAAAATACTCATACCATTTTTCGGTTTCATGTGTTAGCTTTTCTTGGACAAAGTGATTGACTTGATCATATTTTTCTCCAAGGTCCCATTCACTTGCGCCTATAGATTGGATATACTCTCTCGCTGCTGGATGAACGATGTTTTTATAACTTTGATCCTTTGTAAAGCGATGGAGTAAAAATTCGTAATGGTATTCCGCTGTCTGCCCATATAAAGGAACCCCAAAACCATTTTCTTGAGTTAAGAATGCATAGCGTGCGGCTGCATGACCTACTGTAATACCAAGTGCATTTCCTGCTGTATTCCAACCACTGTATGAAAGGATCTTGGTTAAATCCACATTCTCAGCAAGCTCTGTCACAAACGCTTCATCAGCCTTGTTGACAATCCAAACGTCTCCGATTGCTACTTGTTCTCCATTTACAATCAGTTCACTTGTTCTTTCTACAAGGCCTGCTATGTCTTGCTCTCTTGTTGAATCTGCTGCTGATGGAGTATTTAACAGCAGATGAATATCTGCTTCTTCTTCATTCGTTGCCACTTTTCCTCCAGCAGAGACGATATGTTTTTGCACATTATAATCAAAGGTAGTATCTTCAAAAGGAGCTATCCAGTCTTCCCCGTGAATCCCACCGTATTCTACAAAGAATGTTGGTGTTGTCCCAAATAGTTGATTCACAAATCGCGAAACCAATACGACATCGACCTCATCAGCGCCTGGGAAAACCGCTACCTGATCCTCAACATCGAGTGTATCAACCTTTTCAAGTAAAAGCTCTCTCTCAGCGCGATGAAGGCCATATGGGGCGGCGTCATCCTGAGATAGGATTAAATAGTCAATATAACCTTCTTTCACCCAATCAATCATAAGGTTATTTACTGTGTGATTTCTTGCCCTCGCTTTTTTATAGTCTTCTAATACCGCTTCAGGAATCATTCTCTCTAATTCTTCAAGTCTTTCCTTTCCTGGCATTCCTAAGTTAACAACTTTATCATAAAGAACCGCCCATTCACTAATTTGTGAATAATACTTTAAATACTCATCACTTATTGCTGTGACGGCTAATCGTTGAATCGTATCATACACATAAACAGGTTTTTCAGGATAAAGCTCTTTAAGTTGTTTGATAACCTGAATGTCGGAGAGAGCATCTTCAAGCGGCTTTGTGCCTGTTCGTGAAGCAACTAATCCCCCGTAAGCAAGCATACTCGTTGAAATGACGAATCCATCAGCTTTATTTCCATTTTCGATCAGCCATTTGCTTATTTCCTCACTATTTCCTGGTGTCGTAAACATGCCGATCATTTCTTTTGGTGGTGCAATTACTTCTACACCAGCTGAATATCCAACTTGAGTAGGGAAATAGATGTTTGCTGGTCGATCGTCAAGTGGAACCATTAAGATTGTGGCAAGTTCGTTTTTTTCCGTTGCGGCACTTATTACGTTAGCTGAGCTAAATAACAAAAGGACCGCGAGACTAATAGAAATCATTTTTCTCCATTTCTTCATGGGTTTCCTCCTACTTATTACTTACTTTAACACCTTATAGAACTACCCCATTATCTACTAAAATCGCTTTTAGCTTGTTGATGTCTAAATCCTTTGGTGCAACATTTTCAGTAAGTGAAAGTGCTGCGGCTGTTCCAGCTGCTTGCCCTGTTGCCATTGCACTTGGAGTTAGTCTTGTAGTTGCTAATGCCTCATGTGTAGTTGAAATACACCTCCCCGCTACTAATAAATTTTCAATTTTCTTTGGCACAAGGCTTCTGTAAGGTATGCCATAGCTTCCATCTCCTTCGATGTCATTTGCCTGAACGCCTTTACCAGTTGGGTCATGTATGTCAATTGGGTAGCCGCTAAGTGCAATCGTATCCTCGAATTTTTTACCCGCTACTACATCTTCAATTGTAAGGGCATATTGCCCATCAATACGGCGGGTTTCTCGGATACCAATTTGCGTACCAACAGCTGAAATGGATGCTTTTTCAAAGCCGGGAATCTTCTTCTGTAAAAATTCAGCCATCATTAGTACTTGTTTTCTTCCTTCTTTTTCTCCCTCGGATAGGTCAAATACGTCTGTCCCATCTAACCCCTGTACACGTGTGCAATTGACTAGAACCTCATCTTCCTCAGGACCTGTAAAAAAGAGCACTTGATCACGATTAATCGGAACACCTGATTCATTCCATTCCTTATAAAAGCCTTGAACGCCTGTTAATGGCAATTCATCTAATTCTTCAATTGGTGTTTTTTTATAGAAATTACTTGGGTTTGCCTTCATCGCTTCCTTGACCTTAGACAAGTCAACGCCTCTCATTCGAAATTTCATTGTCATCGGTTGTGTCTTGTGATCACTGTCCCTTCCTTTTAAACAAGGGGCTCCCGATAAATAGGCAATATCTGCATCACCCGTTGTATCAACAAATCTCTTTGCAGAGACAGTGATTGGTCCGGATTTAGTTGTTAAATTAATTGATGAAATGATGTTTCCGTCTACCTCTACTTTATCTACAAAACTATGGACAAGCACTTCAACTCCAGCCTCCTCAAGCATTTCGAGTGCCAATAGCTTGTATTTTTCAGGATGATAAGGAGTCAGTGTATTGGTAAAGCCGACCGTATCACGTAAATGACCTGGCGAGCCGCCTTGAGCGATCAATCGATCGACAATTTCTTGTGCGATCCCTTTAATTACTTGCTTTCCAGATGATGTATGAAAGGTCATCCATGGATAGACTAAGGCTACCGTCGACATCCCGCCCAAAAATCCGTATCTTTCAATTAGAAGTGTTTTCGCTCCTGTCCTACCTGAAGCAATAGCTGCATTTATGCCAGCAGGACCTCCACCTGCTACCACGACATCAAACTCTAATTCTCTCTTCAAAATAGACACATCCTTCGTACTTGTTTTAAATTTGACTACTTACTTACCACCGGTCATCGCGACGCCTTCAATAAATTGCTTTTGGGCAAAGAAGAAGACAATAAGCAACGGAACAGTTGCCATCACTGATGCACTCATAAGTAATTCCCACTTTGTTCCAACCTCGTCGGTGAATAAGGCCAATGCTAGCGGCAATGTCATTAGCTCTTTTGAATTGATGTAAATCAATGGTTCATAGA
Source organism: Bacillus sp. JJ1533 (assembly GCF_036965045.1). Classification (NCBI taxonomy): domain Bacteria; kingdom Bacillati; phylum Bacillota; class Bacilli; order Caryophanales; family Bacillaceae; genus Bacillus; species Bacillus sp. JJ1533. Next base: position 13,573 of record NZ_JBALOV010000044.1, read on the forward strand.
ATTCATTCCAGCTTGTTAAAAATGTAAAGATGGTTAAAGTAGCTACTGCTGGTTTTGCCAATGGGAGCATGATATTCCAATAGATTCGGAAATATGAGCAGCCATCCAGCTTTGCAGCCTCTTCCAATTCCTTAGGAACTAATAGAAAAAACTGTCTCATGACGAAGACACCAAATACACCTGCAGGGCCTAAAATAGGAATTGCGATTAACGGAACATGTGTATCGATTAATCCTAAGTCCCTCATAAACAAAAACAGTGGTATCGTAATCACCTCAACCGGGATCATCATCGTACTTAATAAACAGAGGAATAAGAATGAACTTCCTTTAAACGTTAGTTTCGCAAATGCATAGCCAGCTAATGAACCCAAAATAATGGTCCCTGCTGTCACAAGAATGGCAATATATAAGCTGTTAAAATAAAAAAGATGAAAGGGTGTAGAGTCTAGTACTTTTAAATAATTTTCCCATTTAAAAGGATCTGGGATTAACTGAAAGACGAAAACCTTTGTAGAGTCCTTGAATGATGTATTCACCATCCATAATAATGGGACAATCATGATAAAAGATATTAAAGACAATATCCCGTAAAACAAGATTTTCGTAAGTATACCGTTTTTCTTTTTATTGTTCATGGAATACCCACCTTCTTCTTCCAACCCACTGAATTATGGTAAAGAATAAAATGATGACAAATAATATGAGGGCAATTGCTGATGCATACCCAAAATCAAAGAGTTTAAATGCATTTTCCCAAATATAGTAAACTAGCACTTTCGTAGAATTTCCTGGTCCTCCGCCCGTCATCACGTATATTTGGCCAAACACCTTCATCGATCCAATGACCGTTAAAATTAGGGTTAAAAAGACGGTTGGTGTGATCATCGGAAGTGTGATATTCCAAAATTGCCTTCCTTTTCCCGCCCCATCTAATACGGCAGCCTCATATAAATTTTTATCTACTTGCTGCAGTGCCGCTAAAAAGAGAACCATATTTAACCCTACATTCTTCAAAGCACTTACAACAATGACGGCCGCCATTGCAAGGTTTGGCGAATACAACCAAGCAGGCCCATCAATACCAAACACAGCAAGCATTTGGTTAATAAAGCCTTCATCTGTACCGAACATATACTTCCAAATAATTGACCAGACCACGATTGATGTCATTACTGGAATAAAGATGGCTGTCCGGAAAATACCAATGCCCGGCAGATTACGTTGTAAAAGCAGGGCCAGGAATAATGCAAGGACAATATTGATAGGAACAAGTCCAGCTGCAAAAATTAATGTGTTTTTTAAGACTACCCAAAAGTCAGGGTCATTCACTAGCCTTTGGTAGTTTTCCGTTCCAATAAAGTTTGGATCCCCAAGAAGCTGCCAATCTGTGAAACTAATATAAATCGAATATACGAGTGGAAATACCATGACTACTAAAAACCCAAAAACCATTGGACTGACAAATAAATACCCGTAAAAAGCCTCACTACCTAGGAATTTTCTTCTCCTTTTTTCACCATTCAAAGGTAGGCGATCCATTGTTTGTACTTTTGATTCCACTTTATCCTGCCTCCTCTATAATGAGTCAATTCCTTCTCGAAAAATGGAGATTGCTTTTTCAATACTGTCAACAGTGTGTCCAGTTACGATGGCCCCAAGCATAACAGCCTTTACTCCCGCTTGATAAAGAACTGGTATATCATGTGGCTCCAGTTTTCTTTGCGAAGGAACAAGAACAGGTACATCTACGTTTTTCACAAGTTGACTATAGGCGAGTACATCTTTAAAAGTTAATGGGGTCCCATACTCCTCCCCACGGATAATTGATGCTTCTAGAGCAGTAACTCCGAACTGTTTTACATTTCCAATATTCGCTATTTGATAATCACTGGTTATCGCAAATGTTTTTTCGATTGAATCTAGTCCCAACATCCAACTAGGCTTATGGTGCGCGTAAATTGAATAAAAACCAAACCCAAGATTGATTAGCTTTTCCATTTCAGTTCTTTTTATATCTTCAAATGAGCCACCTGGAACGATGCCAAGTGGTCCAGAAAATTCATCCCTAATACTACGAAATACTTCAGTATAAGAATCGACATCTGCAAAATGATTTCCTGATGCACGATGTTCAACATTCACATGCATTTTTATCACATCAACGCCAGCACGAATGGCAGACCTCGCTAAATCTAACCGATTTTCTGGCAAACTCACAATTAACGCCATTTTCTTTTTTTCCAATACTTGCTGTAATGATGTACTCAAGCGATTTCACCCCTAGGAAAAGGTATGCGGTTAAGTCCTTTGCATACTTAACCGCATCCTCGTCATTCTTTTATTTCAATAGTGGATTAATTTTTTCTTCCATCGTTTTTAAGATGTCTTCAGGCTCTTTTAATTGTCCAAATAACTCGTCAAATCCGAATTGAATAGCGTTGTCAATTTTTTGCCACTCCATATGACCAGCTTGAAGTCTTGCATTGTCCATTTCATCAATAACGGCTCTTTGAATGCTCTCAACTGGTGGATTATTCGGTTGATTTACAAACTCATCAGAGCTTAAAACGGATTCACGTGGCGGTACAAAGAATGTAGATGTTGCAGTAATTCCCTCTTGGCTTGTAAAGAACTTTAAAAGCTCCTTAGCTTCTTCAGGATGTTTTGAACCCTTGAATAAACCATAACCCGCTTGACCAAGCATTGGGAATCTACCTTCAGGTCCCTCTGGTAGAGGGGCAATGTCCCATTTAAAATCTTGCACATTCCGAGCAGCCGACACGTAGCTATACACATCGAAAAACATTCCAATTTTTCCTGATTCAAAGCTTACCTGTTCTCCTGCTTTTGGATGTGATGCATCAGTAAACATCATTCGCTCAAGCATTTTTAATGTTTCTACACCTTGTGGGCTATTCCATGCGAATTCTGTTTGGCCTTCATTAAACAAGTCTCCACCGTTTGCCCAAGTATGCGATAATAACGCTATCCATGTATTCCAATCACGGAAGAAGTTTGCACCATACACTCCGTCAGCCGAAATAGCTTTTGCGGATTTTTCAAATTGCTCCCATGTCCATGTTCCAGCTTCCGCATGCTCGTTTGGTGTCTTTTCACCAGCATTTACGAACAAATCCTCGTTATAGAACATAACCATTGGAGGAGTAGAGAACGGAATCCCTAATAATTGATCATCCTTCTTAAATAAATCGAGTGTTGATGGGAAAAAGTCATCCATGTTATACTCAGCATCATCTTTGAATGAAGATACATCCTCTAATAAATCGTTTTCCATAAATTGAGGAACCATGCGCTCTGCCACCCATCCAACATCAGGTAATTCTCTACCAGCCGCTAAAACGGTAATCTTTTGCTGGTAGTCCGGGAAAGGTACACTTTCCATTTTCACCTTAATATTTGGGTGTGTTTCATTGAATTTCTCAATTAACTTGTTGTACACTTCCTGATGCGCTTCACTTCCCCACATCATGAAGGTTAGTTCTACTTGTTTATCGCTCTTTTTGTCTCCATCCTCTTTCGATTCGCCTGTATCTGCGTCACTGCTACACGCAACTGTAAACGCTATCAAAAGGAATGTTAAAAATATGATTCCAATCTTTTTCATTTTCGTAATCCCTCCCTTTCTTTTTCATTTTAGGGAAAAAGCCCATCTAAAAATATCCTCTCAAAAAGAGATATAGTTCGTTATTCTCAGGTAATGCGAATGTTAGGAAGATTCGCGAAACTGAATAGGAGTCATTCCAACCTCTTGCTTAAATACAGTCATAAAATGCTTTGGGCTTTTATAACCCGAGAGCTGAGCAACCTCATACACTTTTAACTGAGTTTCTTTCAATAGTTTTTTGGCGCGTTTTAGGCGCTCCTCCGTTATATAATCGGTAAATGTTTGATTAAGTTCTGCCTTAAAAAGCTGACCTACATATTGGGGATTCAAATAAACATAATCTGCAATATGCTTTAGCGTGATTTCATGACTTAAATGGTCGTCGATGTATCGAAGAATTTTTTGAAATTGTTTTGAGGTATCTCCTATTTCCTCTTCCTTATCCTTCAATAGCTTTGAAATGGTTTCAGATAATTCCACCCTGTTAATCGGCTTTAATAAGTAATCCGTTATGCCATAGCGCATTGCTGTACGAGCATACTCGAAATCGCTATGTCCACTTAGAATAATAATAGGAACCTCCTTTGTTATCTGCCTTGCCTTCGAAATAAAGGTCAACCCATCCATCGCTCCCATTCTAATGTCAGTTATAATTAGGTGAGGTAGTCTTTGATGTAAAATCGATAGACCTTCTTCTCCACTTTTAGCCTCACGAACAGAAAAACCACCTATTACTTGCTCAAGTAATACCTTTAGGCCAGCTCTAATAATCTCTTCATCTTCAACGATTAGAACTTCTTTCATTTTTCTTCCCCCATTCTTTGAATCGGAAATGTTAAGATAACTGAAAAGCCTTCCTGTACTCCACCATCAATTTGCAATCCATATTGTTTTCCATACAACAGCTGAATCCGTTCATGAACATTTGAAAGAGCGATTCCATTATGTTTTTCAGAAGATGTATATTGTTGATTCTCTATTAATCTCTTAAGTTCTGTAAGGCGTTCCTTTGTCATTCCCTGACCATTATCTTTAACCTTAATCGTTATATGGCGGGCTTCACTACTGACCTTAATAAAAATAGTGCCCCCATTACTTGATAAACCATGAATAATGGCATTTTCAACTAATGGCTGGAGTACTAGTTTTGGTAGTAGTGCATTATATAGGGAAGTGTCAATTTCCTCTACATAATGGAGTCTTTCGCCCATTCTTACCTTTTGAATCGAGATGTAAGAGCGTATAAATTGTAACTCTTCTTTCAATGACACCACTTTTGATGAATGATCAATCGTATATCTAAGTAGTCTCCCTAGTGAAGCCACCATATCTGACACATCGAGATTCCCTTTTGTAATCGCCAGCATATTAATCGATTCGAGTGTGTTATATAGAAAGTGAGGGTTCATCTGACTTTGTAGGGCTCTTACTTCTGCCTCTTTTTCTCGCAAACCGGTTTTATATACTTCGGATACAAGTCTGTCAATTTCACTAATCATATGATTAAAACCCTTTCCAAGTTGGCCAATTTCATCATTAGATGCGATTTCAACCCTCTGTGAGAAATTTCCCTTTTGAACTTTATCCATGGCTTTTCGCAATTGATAGATTGATTGTACAAGTGGTTTGGAGAGTAAAAACCCTAGTAAAAGGGAAATTAAAATTCCAATAATCACAACAACCATAATCATTCTGCGTAGTTGATTCACTTCACTAAATACAACGGTGTGGGGGGTTAGCATAATGGTTTTCACTCCAGAATAAGAGGATTCATTGTAAACCATCATGTAATCTGTTCCGTTAATGGGAATACTCGTATAGTTTTTAACTGTAACACCTTCCAATTCTTCTAAAAAGCTTGGCTCAATGATTTTGCTTTCCTTATTTGGATAAATAAACTGATTGTCGCTATCTAATACAAAAATATGACTGTTTGAGTTTGTATTGCCGATAATATCCTCGATAAGCTCCTGTCTCAAATCTACTTTTATGATGCCAAGTGGCTCATATGTTGAAGGGTCTCGAATTAGCCTGGCAACCGAAAATACGGATGTCTCTTTATTTATATAGTAATTGGGCTGATGAAGCGGCAGCAGCACCCACTCTCCATCTGCCTTCTCAATCTCCTTAATCCATTCATTGTTTCTTTCAAAGACCTTTAGCATAACCGAATTGGAATCTAGATTACTAAAAATAGTCCCATCATTTGCTATTATATGAATCCCCTTAATCTCATTTCTCATATGTATTAAACTTGAGATGTATCTCCACATCGGCAGTCTTTCAGATGCTGGTGGAAAGGCAGTTGATGTACTTCGTTCTTGATGAGATTTTAAAATCTCCAAAATCTGCTGGTCATATAAGGGTGAAAGTGAAATAATTTGCATCTCTTTCAAATACCGATTGATATTTTGATTGATTTGAACAGCCAGTTGAATTTGGTATTCCTCCGTTCGCTCTTGACTTGATTTTGCAAACTGATAATAGGTGATGGTCCCCAATATGAGAGCTGTTAAGAGAATTAGGAGTGAAAAAACCAGCATAAGTTTTACACGATAAGGTAATGAAAGCAAATCAATTTTCATTCGTTGATACTGTGGAATCCCCATAGATTTCTCCTCATGACTGTTGTGTTTTTTTATTTCTTTCGACATTCACGAATGAAATCCTTTGTATATTATTGTAAAAAAATAGATTGAAGCGAGATTCTAAAAAATACAACTAAAGATGATATTTATGTAAAATAAGTCCAATAAATTTTATTTATGGTTATTAACGAGGTACATCCCGTCCACCTATGGTTTTTAGCACCACTTTAAAACCCGAACGCCACAAAGAGCATTCGGGTCCTCACCTAAACCTGGATCTTCAACGTCTGTCCAATACTTAGGATGTCACTTGTTAAGTTATTCGTCGCTTTGATGTTGGCAACGGTGGTATTATAACGTTTAGCAATGCCGTATAAGGTGTCGCCGGACACAACCGTATGCATCACCACATTTGTTGGTACTTTTAACACTTGTCCCACATAAATCATGTCCGATGTTAAGTTGTTGGCATTTTTAATGGCAGTCACGGTTGTGCCATTTTTTAAAGCAATTGCCGACAATGTGTCGCCCGCTACAACGGTGTAATTCACAGTATATGCTGGTGCGGTCGTGCCAGTTGGCGGAGGCGGAGCCACAGGTGATGTAACTTCATCTGTCGGAATCCGTAATACTTGTCCCATATACAATGAATCTGATGTTAAGGCGTTTGCCTCCTTTAACTCACTCACCGTTGTATCATTTCGTTTTGCGATGGCCCAGAGCGAATCCCCTGCAACAACCGTGTACGTTTTATAGTTCTGAACAGGCCCGGTGTAAATCGGGGACACAACTGGAACGGTGTTAGGCAATGTTGTCGTGTATTTGTCCCAGACACTTTTATTTTCCTGGCCAAGGCTCCAGTTTCCAACACCACGAATATTGTATTTGCCAACAAGTTCAAGCTTTGCCTGAATCGACTCGTCATTTTCAAACCAAATCGTGTAGGTCCCCGGTGAAAGCGCAGCTCCTCCTACAAATGTCAACGGATCGCCCGCTTTTATCGTGACAATCGCTTTTGGCGTTTTACTCACTTCATCAAACACAACAGTGCCGTTATAGCGGTCAATTAAGGTCTGGACCTGTGTGTTTGAAATCCCATAGCCACCATAGCTTTGCCCCTCGATCCAATAGCGTCCAAAATGCGCAATTCCAAGAACAATCTTATCTGGTGCGACATCTTGCGCGAGTGCGTACTGAATGGATTTTTCAACCCATGAATAGCTTGCAACCGAGCCAGGGTTACCGCCCTGATAGCTCTCGTCATAGGCCATGATCATGAGATAATCCGCGTATTTTGCAAGATTTGTGTAGTCGTACGACCCATGCCAGCCTGATGTCCAGCCATTTGGGTTCGCCGCAACCGCAACAGATACTTCTTTTGTTGGCGGTATTTTTTCACGTAGCAGTCGAACAAATTCAGTATAGTTTGCGCGATCCGCATCGGTTACATTTTCAATATCGACATTGACCCCATCCAGGTTATAGCGCGCGATGGCATCCGCAATTTGCTGGGCTGCAAGTTCCTTATTCGCAAGCATTGCCCGCCCCACATCGCGGTTCCAGTGATTGCTTAAAAACGGAACAACGCGTATTCCTTGTCTGTGCATGGTCTCGATAAAATTCGGGTCAACCTGGTAGGTAAGCTTCAGTGTCCCATCCGTATTTATATCAAAATAACTTGGTGACACAATGTTAACAGCATGTCCCGTCGAATTGACTGTATTTACATATTGCTTTGTGTTGCCAAAGTACATATACCCAAGATTGACAACCTCACTCGCTGTAATCGGCAGGCGCAATGTCTGGTTCGGCTGCAGCACATCACTACTCAAATTGTTCAGCGCCATCAACGAGTCAACCGTTGTGTTGTAGCGCTTCGCCACCGTATACAAGGTGTCGCCCTGATTAACTGTATACGAACTCAGCGAAACATTGGTGACCTCGCTTGTATTTCCTGCTTCATCCGTTTGCGTAACGGAAGCTGACGCAACCTTAGACACCTGGTCAACATACACATCGACTGAATAAAATCCATTCGCATCCGCATTTGCGATTCTTGTGACGAGAACATTTCTAACATCATCATAAAGGGAAACCTCTACCCTTGCGTTCGCCTCGGCAGTTCCAATCACCGTATACATGTACTGCAAGTTTTCATAGCGGAAGCCATTTTTCGTCGCAACTGCATGTTCAACAACTGTATCCTTCATAATCGTCAACGCCTCAGCGATACTTGAATTTCCTGCTCGGTCCGTTTGCCGCGCTTCAAAGGTCAACGGCCCATCCTTCAGCCCTGACAGATTAAGATTAGCCCCGAACGCTCCATTTACAACCTTTGCCGTTTGTCTTACGGTTGTCGTGCCATCACTAACAACCATCTCCACGGTCGCTCCTTCTTCCACGCTTGAACCTGTAATTGTAAAATTGGACTGGTTCGTACTATTCACAAAAGGTGGCTGACTCGTCACTACCCCAACTGGTGCCGCTGTATCTTTTTCCAGCGTAAAGCTTTGCGCTTCGCCAATGTTTCCAGCATTATCTGTTGCACGGAAGGTGGCTGTTAACTCGCCATCTCTCAACGTATTCAAATCAAAAGTTTCCTCAAATCTACCATCGTCGTCCGTTTCGACAGTCTTGGTGACGACATTAGCACCATCCGAAATTTCAATCACAACGGTACTATGTGGTTCAACGACACCACGAATCGGGTATACCAAGACATTATCCGAGAAAATCGGCAGAGGCGTTTCCAGTCTAATTTCGTTTGGCCCTACCGTATCCTTGACCAACGTCTTCGTTACAGCTGGGCTCACATTTCCCGCTCGGTCAGCCTGGGTCAGTTCAAATGAAACATCCCCATCTGAAAAAGCTGTTACATCAACTGGAACTCGGAATTCCCCATTTTCATTCGTGGCTGCGGTCACAACTTGTTCCTGGCCATTCCCGTTAAAAATGCGAATTTGAAGATTTGTGTTTGCCTCGGCTTTTCCGACTAACTCGTAGCTCGCTTGATTTTCACCCGTAATAAATTGATTGTTATTAAAAATCGGCGCGGTCGGTGCCTTTGTGTCTTTTTCAACCGTTACGTTACTGACATTGCTTGTGATGCTGGCTGCACTCGTTTGAAACGCTGAGATTGTCAAGTCGGTATCAAGCAACGCACTTACGTCAATGGCGACATTGTATTCTCCATTTTCATTCGCCGTTGTCGAGGTGATGATATCCGGATTCACTCCGTCAGACACCGTAATATCAACGGTCGTACCCGGCTGTGCGATTCCAAAAACAGTATAGCTTGTTGCTGTCTGAACGTTGATGATTTCCGTGTTGCTAATCACCGGTGGAGCCAAGGTCGTTTCTTTGATGAGTGTTGCTTGCTCGACACCACTCTCGTTACCGTGCTCGTCAATTGCACTTGCTGTGATAAAAATTTCCCCGTCATTTAAGCTGCGAAGGTCAACATTTGTCCGGAATTGGCCACTTTCGTTCGCAACGGCTTCCACCGTCACCTCTGGATTCACCCCATCGGATAAAACCATTTGCACGGTCGTGCCCGGGTCTGCCATTCCTATCAACGTGTAGCTGTTTGCATTTTGTGTCGTAATCGTTTGCTTTGTGTCAAGAACAGGCTCACCCACAATGGTGTCCTTCACGACCGAAACCTGTGCCGGTGTCGAACTATTTTGTGCTTCATCCGTTGCAGTTGCGGTAAGCGTTATTGCACCGTCTTTCAAACCGGACAGGTCAAGAGCCGCCTGGAATGCACCGTTTTCATTGGTTTTAAGTGACGTTTCTGCGCTTGAGTTCACACCATCGGTCGCGCGAATGGTAATGATTGCATTTGGCTCAGCCGTTCCGGCAAACGTATAATTTGCTGCGTTTTTTCCCGTGATATTTTGTAATCCCTGAAAAATGGGTGCCTCAACTGCGGTGTCCTTTTTTACCGTCAGCTTCGTCATACCACTTTCGTTTCCAGACGTATCAACGGCCTTCGTCGTAATCGCAATCGGTCCATCACGCAATTTACCAAGATTCACAAACGTACTAAATTCTCCCTTATCATTCGCAAGAACTTCCGTCGTGATGGGTGAATTCACTCCATCAAAAAAGACAATTTGCACGCGAGATGCTGGCTCAGCAGTACCCTTTACCGGGTAGGCCGCAGCAGATTGGCTATTGATGATCTGTGTGGTAACTAATGTTGGTGTATCGATTTTTGTATCTTTTTTGATCGTTTGGATTGTTTCCGAGCTTTTATTTCCAGCTTCATCAGTGGCAATAGCTGTGATCGTCATTGTGCCATCCTGTAAGCCTGACACATCGATTCCTGCTTTGAATGCACCATTTCCATCTGCTTTTACTTGGACCGTTTTTCGTGTATTGCCTGCATCTGTTACCGTAAGGGTCACCAATGCATTGGCTTCCGTTGTACCTGAAACTGTGAAATTGGACTGGTTAGCTGTTGTAACACCAGGGATTTGCAAAAGAACTGGTGCGCTCGGTGCTGTTGTGTCAACTGGCGGTGCAACCGTCTCTGTTGACTCCCCAGGAATCGTCAAAACCTGACCAATCGATAGATTTGTCGTTGTTAAATTGTTCGCAGCTTGAATCGCACTAACCGTCGTGCCAAACCTTAAAGATATGCTATATAATGTGTCACCAGCAGCAACGGTATATGTTGACATGACTGGTGTCGGTTGGGTTGGTTCGGGAGCAGTCGGAGTAGTCACTCCACTTCCTGGAACCTTCAGTACCTGCCCAATACTCAGTACATTTGATGTCAGATTGTTGAGTGTTTTTATCTCATCTACTGTCGTGCCTAGTTTCACAGAAATCCCATATAATGTATCGCCCGCAACTACCGTGTAAGTGGTAGTTTCCAGCACTGGTGATGTCACTGGTGCCTCATTCGGCTGTGGCACACTTGTTGCCTGCAGCTGTGGAATCCGCAGTTTTTGGCCAATTACGAGCATGTCCGATTTTAATTGGTTAGTTGTGCGGATTTGGTCAACAGTTGTGTTATATCGCTTCGCAATGTTGTACAGCGTGTCACCGGAGGCCACCGTATAGGTAAAAAACGGCATTCTCAGTTGTTGGCCGATAAACAACATGTTGGATGTAAGCCCATTGATTTGTTTAATCGAATCCACCGACACATTGTACTGCTTTGCAATTGAGTATAGGGTGTCACCCGCTTTTACCGTGTAAATGTCACCCACTGCTTGTGTTTGACCGCTGATCGTTTGTGCCCCGACATTTGAGGCAGTTGCTCCTAAATAGAAGGTTGTGATCAGCATTGAACCCGCTAGCACCTTTGCAACCTTAATCGGCAGGTGCGGGAATTTTTCTTTGACGAGATGGCGAACTTGTGTGTGTAGGTCCTTTTTATCCTGGTGAAAATGTCCGCCAAACTCTGATGAGAATTCAGTCATTTGAGACTCCACGAAGACAACGAGTGTATATTCATCCTTATTTTTCACAAGCTTGTATCCTTGAATTTCCAAACGGAACACCTCCATTTCTCGTCTTAGTTTCTCATCTTCCATTTTATTCATTCCTTTTTTTAGATAAGATGGACATAGGAGGGATTGCCATGCTGCATCACGTCGAAATATATGTGTCCAATTTAGAAAAATCGAACGCCTTTTGGGGTTGGTTTTTAATGGAATTGGGCTATACGAAATACCAAGAGTGGGATTTGGGAGTTAGCTGGAAATATGGTGAGACATATCTTGTGTTTGTGCAGGTAGAGGAGCGGTTTATGGATGTACCATATCATCGTTGTCGGGTTGGGCTGAACCATTTGGCGTTTCATGCACAGTCAAGAGAGCATGTAGATGAGGTCACTGAAAAGCTGAAGGAAAAAGGAATTTCCATTCTGTATGCCGATAAAACACCGTATGCAGGAGGAGAGGACTATTATGCGGTCTATTTCGAGGATCCTGACCGGATTAAGGTAGAGCTGGTAGCACCATAAAAAGCACCCGACGCATTCACGTCAGGTGCCCTCATTTTACGATATACTTTTCTTCGTTTCATATGGTGGGTCGGCCTTCATGCTTTGTGGCAGCATTTGAATCGAGTCTATGACACTATCAAGCTTCGTTTCGATCCGATGCAAAAGATAGAATGTCACGACCACAGGGAAACCCACCTCTTGAATAAAAGGCAGCAGTTGCTCCACCGAAACTCCTCCTCTCTTGAAATAAGTAGAGCCAACTCCCTAAAACGAGAGCTGGCCCTATTCGACTTATAATTCTACAGTTTGAACATTGCGTTCAACAATACGGGCGCCTTTTTTCTCGACAATCGAACCACCCGCTGTAATAAATGCATCGGTTGATACAATGAGATCCATTGCAGCAGAAAGCGCTGCTGTATCAACGGGTTCTATTGGATTTTCAATGGAGACTATTGCCGTTTTCCCATCTTCATTAATAAATTGCATTTCTAGTGTTTTTGCCACTGTTTACTCCCCCTTTCTTTAAAATTGGTTTGAAGCTTACTGTCCGTCACCAGCTAACGAGTAGCTGTTATTACGCTCTAAGCTTACAAGCTGTAAACTTTGAAGTTTTTTAATTGCAACGGCTACTGAATATAAATCATCAGCTGTTGTAAATGGGTTGATATTGTTGTAGTTTTTGTTTTTTAAGATCATTCTTCCTTTTTCATCAGTCCCATTTTCAAACACAAAGCGTAACTGTGTACGTTGAATATCTTGCATTGCTGCCATGTCCCTCACCTCCTTTACACCTATGTTATAGAGAGGTAAGGGGTAAAAAGGAGCATTGATTTTGAAAAAATGGCAAAAAAAAATACCTCCATAAAGGAGGTCCACAAAAAAATATATACAAAGGGGGGGAATACATTATACATCCTTTCCTGAATTGAGCGTTCTTATACGTAAAAAAGAAAAAAATATCTGAGGTTCCAATAATTTCACTAATTTGGCTCATACTATCCGTACAGATGCAAATGGCCGAGGTGTACGTATGATCTCAATCTTTTTCAATCTTCCATTCCTTTCAATTAGAGGTTTAAGTCTAGTCATCCCTTCTGATGATGGTTTTTTTACGGGTCGTTTCATTTTCCCGTTTCTTTTATTGAGTGTCTTCTTATGTTTGTTCATCACCTTTCTCGGCAATCGGTACCAGCGAAAGCTACTAGCGGAACATCGAAAATTAAAAGAGCAAGAACTCTATTTTCGCCCACTCTATGAGTTAAACCCAGGCGCGATTGTCATGATCGATCCGACCGGTGTCATCATCGATATTAACCGAAGTGCTGAAAAACTGGCCGCGATGAAAAAAAAGGAGATTATCGGTTTGCATTTTATTCATTTTTTACCTGAGCATGAGCAAGAGGTCATACAACAACGTTTCCAAAAAGTCTTAGCAGGTGAAATTGTCGAATATGAGGTTCAAATCTATAATGCAGCTGGTGACTTACATGATGTCTTCATTCGAAATATCCCGATTACGGTAGACGATAAAATTCAAGGAATTTACGGGATCATCAAGGATATCACGGAAGAAAAAAAGAATATGGAAAAGATTCACTTCATGGCTTACCACACCCCCCTCACCAATCTGCCGAATAAACGGAAGCTTAGTGAGGATGTTCAAGAAAAAATGGTGAACCGAATCCCTTTCAGCCTTGTTTACCTCGATTTGAATGAATTTAAAAAGACAAATGACCGTTATGGACATTTAGCTGGGGATGCGGTTTTAACTGAAATAGCTAATCGGCTTAAAGAAAAAGACGATCAGGGTGTTGCCTATCATATCGGAGGGGATGAATTTGCGGTTACCCTTCCGGAGGCACGGTACGAGGCACTTGAAAAAATTGCACTTGGGATTGCTGACGAAATCCGGCTGCCGATTACCTATCAAGAATTCACTTTTAATGTTTTCGCAAGCATTGGAATTGCGCGGTTCCCATTTGATGCAGAGACCATTGAGGAATTGCTCCAGAAGGCGGATCTTGCGATGTATGCATCCAAGGAAAATGGCGGGAGTGACCTTGTCTTTTACAATGAAACACTCTTAAAAAAGGTCGAGGATCGCTTTAAGCTCGAACAGGATTTAAAGAAAGCTCTTGAGAGACGGGAATTTGATGTCTATTTTCAACCACAATTAGATATTTGTACAGGTAAACTTCGCGGCACTGAAGCTTTATTGCGTTGGAATCACCCTGAAAAAGGGGTGCTGGGTCCGGACGTTTTTATACATGTGCTTGAGGAAACCGGGCTGATTGTCGATGTTGGTGAGTGGGTTATAACAGAAGTTTTAGGATTGATACGGTCGTGGACAGAGGCAGGTTATACGTTTGGAAAAGTGGCGGTAAATATTTCAGCGAAGCATTTTGAAAAACAAGGCTTGTATCATTTTATCCAGAAGGTGAATCAAGGAGGCGCTGCTTGCCTACACCACTTAGACATTGAAATTACCGAAAGTGCTTTAATGAATATTGAAAAATCAATTGATTCGGTTCGCGAATTGAAGAAGCTCGGGATCAGCATTAGCCTCGATGACTTTGGCACCGGCTATAGCTCGTTAAGCGTTCTTCATCAGCTGCCCATCGACTTTTTAAAAATTGACCGTTCTTTCATCCAAAATTTTAATACTGATTCCAAAATGCTCATTCAAATGATCATCCAAATGGCTAATAACTTAAACGTCCAAGTCATCGCCGAAGGCATCGAAACTGAAGCACAACTCGCCTTCCTCCTCAAAGAAGGCTGCACCTACGGCCAAGGCTACTATTTCAGTAAGCCCCTCCCTAAGGCCGAATTCGAAGAAAAATGGCTGAAGTGACCAAGGGCCGCAGGGGGCCTTGGTCACGATGGCCACACGGCTGTCCTCTGACAATAGCACACGTCCAGTTTCCGATTAAAAAAGGAGCTGTGATAGAAGCTTCAACCAACCAAAAAACGCAATCCAAAGTGGTATACTCAATGTCGTTCCCCACACCATGCCAACCGCTAATTGATTCGTATTCTCTTCCATCACTTCGCCTCCTTATATAGTTCCTGCCTATATTATAACGGAATAATGACAACGCTTACAGAAAAACTCACCAACAAATTCTGCTAAATTGTATCAAAAAAGGAGCCTATACTGGTTCACTTCATACCCAAAGCTCCCTTTTTGACGTCGTAATGGCCGTTGCACCCGCCTTGAGTGCGTTTTGCACATCCTCTTTTGTCCGAATCAGCCCACCTGCTAGCACTGGAATATTTAGCCTGCTCTTCACTTCTTTAATCATCCACGGCATCGCTCCTGGCAGTACCTCAATGTAATCCGGTTTATTTTTTTCAATCAACTTATAGCTTTTTTCAAGTGCATGTGTGTCGATCAAAAACATCCGCTGAATCGCAAAAACTCCCTTTTGCTTCGCCTTTTGAATCACACTTGATTTCGTCGAAATTAACCCATATGGCTGAAACTCCTGACAAATAAATTCCGTCGCATACTCATCATTTTTGATCCCATGTACCATATCCACATGATAGATCATTTTTTTCCCGTGCTGCTCGGCGATTCTCTTAATATTTTTCAACTGGGCAATATGGATTTCTGTATAAATCCCAATTTCATATTTACTTTTTAAAAAATATTCGAATTCCTTCATCGTCGTCGACGCAGGCAAAATTTGCTGATCCACCTGATTCCCCTCCATCTCTTATAAGTAGTATACACTTTTTCGTTACAAGCATAAAAAGACCCTGCTCACACAAGAGCAGGGCAAAAGAGAAAAAAGTCTACAGGTAAAAATATATAGTCAAATGTAGAAAACCCCTATTCTCTACATTAACTAACAAAAGTAATACTACTAATCTAGTATTTTACTATAATTATATAGTACCAATGTAATAGGAAAATGTATATTGGGAAAATCGATGTATATTTATAGCGATTATTGGGACTTTTACGAGGCGACTTTCCTAAAACAGGCCTTTTTTAGCGTTTTTTGTCTAAAATTGGCTGAAAAAAAATAATTATTTTCTACACGTTTCCCCATTTTTATCTATTTGGACATGCTATCCTATTCTCACATAGATTCCAAAAATTCAAAAAATAGTATAGAAATTTTGTTTTCGATTGGGGGAGGAGTGCTAAACGTGTATTATACATTTAAGGAAATCTGGACACCATTAAGCCTCATGGGAATTCGTTTTTATAAAAGACTTGAAGATCGACTTTATTTTGTAAGGCTCGGTAAAGGACCACGTCGTCCATTTCTAACTCGATTCAGTAAATTTAGCGCTAGGGCATAGGCCCTGGCCTATTTTTTTGGGGACAAAGGGAAAAGCATTCGTTCCAAACCAAATATCTTGTACTAGGACAACTTTCCGAAGGCATATCCATAATAGTAAACAAGCTTAAGGGGGCTTTTGTTTACATATGAGACTACGACGCAGATTGCCCATTCAACTGATTTTGGTACCAGTTGGAGCGATACTTATCATCATTCTTATAGTTTCACTATTTCGCTCATCGCCGGAGGAGGAAGCAAAGGAGCTTGTCCACTCCTTTTATAAATACGAGCAGGACGCTGATTTCGGAAGCTCTTGGGAATTGTTCCATCCCCTAATGCAGGAACGGTTTGAAAAGGTCGACTACATCCAGCAGCGGAACCACGTGTTTGTCGGCCATTTCGGAACAGATACATTCAAATACACGGTGGAAGACCCGGAAAAACTTAAATCCTGGCAAATGACGAAGAACACGACCATCTTCCACGACGTCTACAAAGTGCCCATCACCCAAACCTACAAAAGCATATACGGCACCTTCACCATCCACCAGGATGTCTTCGTCGTCAAAGAATCCGGGGACTGGACGATTTTGTGGTCGTATCAATAGTGTGACGGATGACTTTTACCCAAACTTAAAACCCAAAAATGATGATAAAACAGCATTCTTGGGTTTTATTTTAGCTAACAAAACTATCTTTTGATTTGTACCATGGTTATTGCAAATATGCGCTATAGAATCGCGTCATGGCAACTGCAAATTCGCCGCGGGTTACTTTTTCAGTGGGACTGAAGGTTGCTGTAACCTTTGGTTTTAGATCAAATGGACCTTGTGATACGGAGAACTTGGCATTGAGAATATTGAGGTCTAACGCAAGCTGTACATAGCCTCTTAGTTCTGCTGGAATATGACCAGCATCCTCAATTTTCACACGTTCGTCCTTGTATTGAACAGTAATGTCACCTGTTCCTAGCTCTTCTGCCTTAGCTTGTAAACCAAGCGTTTGCACAAGTGAGTATGCTAATTCCGAACGTGTTACAGAATCTTTAGGTGCAAATTTTCCATTTGTTTTGGGAAGCATTACTCCTTTTTGTACCTGCTTGCCATCACGGAATGCCGCACCCTTTGCAACTACAGCTTCGACAAACGGTGTATCGGCTGCTGCAACATCACTAAAGGAAGCTGATGGTGGTAAAGCTTGGCGAATCTCTCCACCCATCACTAAGTACTTTGCTAAATCCTTTCTTGTTAGTTCGGCATCTGGCTTAAATGTACCATTCGAATAGCCATCAAATAATCTTTCGTTAACCCCAAACTGGATGGCGCCTGCTGCGGCATGGCCCTTAATATCACTTAAACCTGTATACCCGCTAACCTTTGAAAAAGCTAAAGTACCCTTCACGGTTTCTGGTAAACCGATTCCGATTGGGTTCTCCGTTGCTCCCCTTAGTCCTCTGATTTCTACCTTCCATTTACCTGCAATTGGCGATCCTACTGATACAGTTCGGTCTGTATAGAGAGGAAATAATAAACTGACACCTGAACTATACTCTGTCCCGTCTGGTCCTATTAAAACAAGATTCAATGGGTTTCCTGTTTGGGACAACAAGCCATATGCATTTATTTGTGCGACAAGATTTGCTACTCCTTCGTCAACCGTAAACTCATATTGATTTATAGATAATAGAGTAGTAGGATCGTATGTTACTTCAAAGTCTTTGCGGTCCGTTTCACTAACTACGCTACTATTAAACTCTTGATATAGATTCACAGTCTCGCCATATTTTTTTCCATGAAAAGCCTGATCAACTGCTGCATATGCATTTACATAGCCTGCACCAACCTCCCATGGTTCATAGCCTGGCATATTTGTCGCTGTCTCTTGAAGAACTTGCTTAATTTCATCTGGAGAAAGCGATGGATTCGCTTCAAGTAAAAGTCCCACAATTCCAGCAACATGAGGAGTTGCCATCGACGTTCCATTCATATGTGTGTAATAAGGAACATGTGCCGGTTCAAGTAATTCGACATCCTGGTCTACTGCAAGTGCCGCTACTGGTGATACAGCTCTTGTTGACACAATATCAACCCCAGGTGCTGTAACCGTTGGTCGGTCCTCCCATGTCCATTCCTTCCCATCCATTGTAAATGTTCCGCCTACACCCTTTGTGCCTCTTGAAGAAAAGTCAGCTAATGTTCCATCCTTCACACCAGCTGCAACTGAAATCACCCAAGGCGCTTTCGCATATGGATTGTGCGTATTCTCACCTGGCCCCTCATTTCCCGCTGCAAAAAGAACTGTAATTCCACGGTCATACGCTTTCTTACTCGCGATATTGACTGGGTCATATGGATCAAATTCACCTGACGAGCCCCAGGAATTTGTAATAACCCGAATATTGTATTCCTGTTGATGAGTAATCGCATAATCGAAGCCACCAATTGAATCTAAAATAAATAATGCAGCTCCTGAACCATATCCGATTAAATCTGCTCCCGGTGCAACACCCTCATATTTTCCACCGGACATAGCCCCAGTGCCGCCAACGGTTCCCGCAACATGTGTACCATGTCCTGAGTTCGTGTCCGTATTCACTACATTTTCTACGTAGGATACAGGTAGCAAACCTGGCGCTAGAGCAGAAAGATTCGTTGACCCTAGTACATTTTGCACAAGATTTTTCCCGAATTCATGGTCTTTATGTGTTCCATCAACACCACTATCATTTACAACGATTCCAACCCCCTTACCTGATACAGGGAGCCCTCCGTTCGCTTTTTGCATGACATTATCAGTTCGAACCTTATCAACACCAGTGATTTCGGTTGAATCTGCGTTAAAATATTTTAGTTTTCTATTTAAATAGATTGATTGAACTTCATCATTTTGTGCGAGTTTCTGTATTTGACTCTTAGTCGCAATCACCCCAGCCATTGGTAATGACTGTAAACTCAGACCTGTCTCAATTCCTAGTTGTTTTAATAGATTTAATTGATGCTCCCTAGGTGCCCCATCCCCCTTAAAAGTAACAATTGCTTGCAAGGAACCAACCTTGTCCCATTCCTTTTCTAGTAATGGGTCAATGATCGCAGACTGACTTTCCACAGCCTCTACTGGCTTACTCCCTGTAAAAAGAGTTGGTAAAAATAAAGATAATGCAATTACCAGGTACAAAACCTTCTTCATTCTCATCTACCTCCTTCTTCATTTTAATAGGAACTTACCTGTGTGATTCTTCCTAGTTAAATGTCCCCTATTACTTATTATCACTAGTGGATAACCATATTCCTATTAGGCAAAAGTTGTAATTTATAGATTCTTAAAGTTGTATATCGAAGTAGACAAAAGTACCACAATTGAGTACAAAAAAACTGCCTCCACAAACGGAAAGCAGTTGATGACCTTACTATTCAATAAGCGCAAATGGCCGGAGGAGAAGGACCTCAAAAGCCCAGACTGCTGGGACAACGAACCTGTCCCTTCGCCCCACAGAGCTCCCGGCACGCCTACCCACCTACATCGGCACTAATTTGTTTTGCACCGCGTAGATGACAACTTGGGAACGGCTTTTGACGTCGAATTTTTTGAAGATTTTGCTGACGTGAATTTTTACTGTTTTGTCACTGATAAAGAGACGCTCGGCGATTTCTTTGTTGCTAAGCCCCTCCACTAGGCATTGAAGAACTTCCGTTTCCCGCTCCGTTAGGGCGTTGTCCTTCGGTTGCTCCTGTTGTTGATGGAAGTTAAGAAGCTTTTTCGTCATGGATGGATGAATCACAGACTCACCGCGAGCAACGGTGCGAATCGCGTCAACCACCTGTTCAGATGGAGCATCCTTTAGCAAATACCCGTCGGCCCCCTCGCGAATTGCGGCCATGAAGTATTCATCATGGTTGTGCATTGTTAGCACCAATACTTTAATCGAAGGGTATTTTTTCTTCAAAATACCTGTCGTTTCCACACCATTTTTCTGGGGCATATTGATGTCCATTAATATCACATCAGGTTCACACGTTGGCACCTTGTCAAGCGCATCATCCCCTGAAACCGCCTCACCAACAACACGAATATCGTCCTCTAGCTCTAAAATATTCCTCAGTCCGTCACGTAACACAGCATGATCATCCACTAACATAAGCTTGATCAACAGTACTACCTCCTTCAAGTCCCATCTTTGGAACAGTTAATGTAATATCAGTACCATGTCCTTCTTTTGTATCAATCTGAAGCGTCGCATTGATTTTTTCTGCTGCGTCATTCATATTCAAAATTCCAAAATGAGGGTTGTTTTGTGCCTTGACCATTGCCTGGAACAACGAAAAGCCTACCCCATTGTCCTTTATTTTTAAAATAATATGCTCCTTCTGATAGCTTAGCAGAACTTCTATTTTTGTAGCCTGAGCATGCTTAATCGTGTTTTGCAGGCTCTCTTGAAAAATATCAAATAATTCTTTTTCGACCATTGAGCTGAGTGGAACCTCTTTGCCTCTTTTATCAAACGAAAATTCAATATGATACTCGCTCTTTACCATTTCAATTCGTTTCCTGATTGCTTCAGACAATCCTACTCGCTCAGTAGGATAGGGCCGCAGCTCGTAAATCGACTCACGCACTTCCCGCAAACTAAGTCTTAACTTATCCATACTCTCGCGGATCAGTTTTCTCGTTTCCTCCGGATTTCGATCGAATTTTCGCTCTGCCGTCTCCAGCTTCATGACCGCACCAGCCAAGGTTTGAGCAACCCCATCATGGATGCCTCTCGCAATTCGGTTCCGTTCCTCAAGGACAATTCGCTTTTCCTTTTCCTCAATCAAAAGCCTTGTCTTCACAGCAATACCAAGCTGATTCGCAAGGGTCGCGATGGAATGGATCTCATCATCCCCAAAGCTGCGTGATCGACTTTTTGCAACAACAAGCATTCCAATCGTTTCATCCTCAACAACCATCGGGGAGTACACAAAAGCCTTCATATCCTTTTTAAAAAACTCGTCAATGGGGCCAAGCTTTTTCACTCTATCCTGATAAACAATCGGTTGTTTTTTACCATCAAAACGGGCTAGTGCTTCCCCTGTTAGCTCATCTTTCGGGGTTACACGTCCGTCGGAATGCAAAATCTTCCAAACGTCATTTTCTTTCACCCATAGCATAATTGCCTGTACATCGACAATTTCCGAGAATGTATTTTTAAAAGTATCAATCCATTCAGTTGAATGGATTTTCTTATTAACCCCGGTTGTGATTGCAAACAGCGCATTGAGCCGCTTCTTTTCATTTCTTAAGGTTGAAATCACCGAATACAATAACGAAATTGCTACCAATGGTGAGAAGAAGAAGAACAACGAGAATTCGTCAACCCTACGACCTCCAAGATAAAACATCATCGCCCCATAAAGAAAGGAAATTCCGACATTACTTAATTCTGTCAGTGTTTTCGTTTTAAATAAATAAAACGTATAGGGCTGTGGGCGAATCAGCAACACAATATCGACAATCAGATTATTTATAATAAAAAAGAGGATAAGAAAAAGAATATATGTACTTAATCCTGCTAGAAAACTACTACTTGACGAAAGAACTTGAACCACATTTGTATGTGATAAAATGTATTCCGCTAAAAATACACTGCCAGCCAGCTGTGCCGGGTTAAACAGGATCAGCCTTAACGGACGTTGGTGGAGGATATTAATCACTAAAGCAATCCCCGCATAAATGATGATTGGATACGAAATTCCAAAAAGCTCATACATCACAAAGATGAACGGGAATGTGACTGTCGTTGACCCTCGCAAAAGTGGAATTGGGTAATACTCTATTATTGCTAAAAATACGGTGAGTAATATTAGAATAGTGATATTATCTATTGGTTCAAGATGAAAAAGCGCATTCACCACAGCAGCACCGCCCAGTACTGCAATGATAATCATATAGATTTTCGCATAATTCTCACGTCTTTGAGAGGACACCTTTGGAAGCTTCACATCTCTCCCCCTTATCATAACTTTCAGTTAATTAAACGTATTAGGTTCATCATATATGTATCGTAAAAAAATCACAACCGAATCTATGAAACCGAAATCATTTTTTACGCATAAAGAACCCAGACTAGTCTAATGGCTTGAAAACCACTGACCAATGCTGGGTAACCACAAACACCGCGAAATGTTTGTGGTGATAATTATGCCAAAAAAACACAAACATTTCTATGACCCAAATTAATTAATTTTATACGACAAAAGTAGTACAGGGACAAGGGGACATGTCCCTTGTCCCACGTCTAGAGGGGATTATGTTGTAGGGGATCCTTTTATATCATTTGCTAAGTCTTGAATAAATTGCTTCATATCAATTTCTGAATTTCTTTCTCCCTTCATATAGGCACGAATTAACGCTCGTCTTACCCTATTTTCATCAATCGAAATCTCCTTGTTTGAAGATGAATGTTTCAATTTAAGTTCACTCCTAGTTGAAATGTGCCTTTCATAAAAAAATGGCTTGGTGAAGGATGGAGAAACCTCCACCAAGCTAAGAGAATTCTATAAGTACCATCACGGCACTTTGGGAGAAAATGATTCTTGGGGAGGTTGGATGGAGAAACCAACTCCGCCAAGTAATTACTATACATGTACGCTAGAGACTTGTTTTTTGCGACTGTCTCCTTTAAAAATTTTCCAAAATTAAGTTAAACATCCACTCTCACTAGTTGCCGAAATCCCATTTAATCCTTTTTTGCGGTATAATAAAAAGATATGAATTTAGAGGATGTTCAAAAAGTCCGGTAAAAATGACCCATTACAATTAGGAACTTCGACTAACTGCCGACACGTCCTGTGTCGAACGTCGAAGTCACCACATCCTATGGAAGTTCGTTGGCTTGCTTTTCCGTTCCTCACGTATTAATCGCATACGCTCCGGTACGCGGGAGCTGCGCCGCCTCGAACTTTCGACGCACAGGATGTGCTAGTGCCGGCTAGACATAAGGACGTGGCGTTTTTAGCCGGCGTGGTCCTTTTTATCCTCCTTTTTGAACTTTAAATATTGCATGTGGGGAGTGAGACCACTTTGCTTCAAAACGATATTCCAAAGGATGCGGTCATGCATTTTTCCGAAAAGCTTCGTGGGATGATTACATTCGAAAATGAAGAAGACCGCAATTTAATCAAAAAAGGACTAAACCTTTACCGTCAAGGTAGTGTTTATAATGTACAATTCACCGGACAAACAGTAGCTGGCCGCGTGCAGGATGTCACCCCTGTTGATGTCACACTAGACCTTGATTTCTTAGAAATGTCTAGCTGTACTTGCCCCGACCCTTCCTTTTGCCGGCACCGGATGGCGTTGTTTTTCTCCGTCTACGCAAGCGTCGACCGCGTCGGGTCCTTGCTTGAACAATGGAAGGCTAGAAACAAACCGAAGCCTATGTTAGCCTCCATTCCCGTAACAAAAGGCAGTGTCTTACAACGTGTCGAATACAAGGAAAATTCACTTGAGAGCTGGCTAACTCTTTTCAACAGTGAATATAAGCGGTTTGAATCAGGTCAACGCGAGAAAAATGTGTATACGTTTGCGACCCTGTATCATTCCCTTTTTCAAACCATCAAAAAGAAAGCGCCACGGTCTGAGGAACTGAAACGCTTGTATCTCATCCATGCGGCTCTTTTTTGTATTCGAAAAACGCTTGAGCTGCTCGAGCAATTGGAAGTTCGGAATTACCAAGTAGATACCTATATCAAGCCTTATTTTCATAACTTCACAGATGTTGTACTCGATAACTCGCTAGAAATGCGGAGGGTGTCTCTCCCATTTTCACTTGACGGGCTGCTTGAAGAAAGCCTCGAACTTGTCCGCGAGTCGCTACTTACCGAGTCCATGTTTCAATATGAGCGCATGCAAATGTACCGTTTGCTTTGGGCGACCTTTTTCAATCGAAAAAAATGGCTTGAAACCGAAGAAAGTGCATTGGACACCGAACATCCAGTCGAGCTGATTGCCTATGCCCATATTCGTTTTTTACAGAATGATGACGCAACTGCGATTGAAGCCGTGAAAACGCTTGGGCACCCGGCTGTTGCCTATAGCTTTTGGTGGATTTCCTATTTATCTGAAGCAAAAAATTGGGATCGCGCTCGCTCATGGATTGACCTTGCATTAGAAGGAGTCCAGGACTATATATTTGGGATTCAAAGCTATGAAGGGCGCCGCCATATGACAAGGCTGTTTTTACAAAATATCTCGACATATGCTGATGAGCACGATTCAGCGGTTTATATTCAAGCGCTGAAATTACTGCTTCCATACAGCTATGTTGAATACAATGACTTTTTACTCGACACCGAACAATACCGGAAATGGGTCGAGCTGCAAATCATGGTCGGCCATGAAATCGATGACCTGGATCGCTATATAATAAAAGAAATCGAAACCCTTGATCGTTCGGCATTGCTTCCTCTTTACCACCAAGCCGTCGCAAAAGCAATTGCCGGGAAAAACCGACCAAGCTATAAAAAAGCCGTCAAATATTTACGCAAGATCCGGACTCATTATAAAAAGCTAAAACAAGAAGACCGTTGGGACGACTATATTACAAAGCTTGCCACTGTGAATAAACGTTTACGTGCCTTCCAGCAAGAGCTACTTCGGGCTTCTATGATCTCAGAGTAAAGGGGTGAGACGATGTACATTGGAGAAACATTTTTAATCAATGCCAAGTGGGACAATGGCTGCTCTATATGGTGCACAACAGAAGACGGCCACGAACTTGAAGTGAATAAGTGGAAACATAATCTCCTCGCCTGGCATGAAGCCAGCTTTTACGGGACCTTTCTTGAAGAGACTGATCATGCTGTCCTTCTTTCACCCTGGCAGGCGTTCACCTTTTTCGCTGAATTGCCCGTCAACTCACATATCCAAATCGAGCTGAGTGAGGATGTTGACCAGTACCATAAGATTGCTAGCAGCTTACTCCCACTTATCGAGAACGGCGAATTTATGCCTGACTTTGACCATTGGAATAGCTCTGAACGCTTTGGCTGGAAACCAATTGGCACCGAGCTAACTGGCTTTGCCTTGGAGTGGTTTTCTGAAGCCATCACCGATTGGATTCGGTCTGATTCGACGTTATCTGATGCCTGGGAAGAGATCGCTGAAACCTTCCCTCTTGTAAAAAGTACCGCCGGCGCTGGGTCGGTCGTGGATGAAAATAATTGGCTCGAACGAATTGGTTGGAAGGAAGATCACACACCCTTTGAATGCCTCCTGCAAATCGAAGAACCCGAGGTGGATAACGGAGTCTGGACGCTCCACACAGTGCTTCGCAAGAAAGAAAAACCTCATACCTTGTATACCGCTCTGCCCCTGGAATGGACAGAGTTTGCGGATAAAGTTGAAAGTGAGCAAGCCATGTGGTGTAAGCTCGTTCCCTGGCTTCGTGATGGAGACGGGATTGTTCACGAGTTAACCGAACGCCAGGCGTGGGACTTTTTAACGGAAGCAAGCACGCAGCTTATTGAAGCAGGAGTTGGCATCCTGTTACCAGCGTGGTGGCAGGCCATCAAAGACGCTCAGCTTGCAATCAAGGCAAAGGTTAAAACGTCGGCTGGTGGTGGCCGTCAATCTTTCGTTGGCTTACAATCGATCATTAATTTTGACTGGCGCTTTTCAACCAATGGTGTTGAGCTTTCTGAGGAAGAATTCATGTCACTTGTAAACGAGCAAAGACGCTTAATCAATATCCGCGGCAAATGGATCAAGCTTGACCCGGCTTTTATCAAACAGGTACAGTCAATCCTAGAGCGCGCAAACAAAGAAGGACTCCATGTTCGAGATGTACTGGAGCAAGAGTTGCTTTCCCTTTCGGAAAAAGCTGAACGTGAGGAACAGGAAGCGGCAAACGCCTTTGCAGGCGTCCAAATTGAACTGAACCGCCATCTGTCACATATGATTACGCAGCTAACCGATATCAAGGAGATTCCACAGGCTGTTATTCCTGACACGTTCAAGGGGGAGCTCCGTCCTTACCAGCAACAAGGTGTCGACTGGCTTTTATTTTTAAGGAAGTTTGGATTTGGTGCCTGTCTCGCTGATGACATGGGTCTTGGAAAAACGATACAAATGATTGCCTATTTTTTAGCGGTCAAAGAAAGCGGCTCAAAACCAGCGCTCATTATTTGCCCTACATCTGTTCTCGGAAACTGGCAAAAGGAGCTTGAGAAATTCGGACCGGACTTACGCGTCCACCTTCATTATGGCCCTAACCGCTTGAAGGGTGAAGAGTTTGCTGAAAGAGTCAATCAAGTGGACATCGTCCTTACCTCTTATGGGTTGTCTCATTTGGATGAAGAAGAAATTTCTGCTTTTGACTGGGGTACGATTTGCTTGGATGAGGCGCAAAACATTAAGAATGCGCAAACGAAGCAGTCACGCGCGATTCGCAAACTCAAAAGCGACCATAATATTGCTTTGACTGGAACGCCAATGGAAAACCGCTTAACAGAGCTTTGGTCGATTTTTGATTTTATTAACCGTGGCTATTTAGGCAGCCTTGGGGGCTTCCAAAAGCGCTTCGTATCTCCAATTGAAAAGGATCATGATGAGGAAACAATTGCTCAGCTGCAGCGCTTAATTAAACCATTTTTACTAAGACGCACGAAAAATGATGAGGCCGTTGCATTAAATCTACCTGACAAGCTCGAGCAGAAGGAATATTGTCCATTAACAGTTGAGCAGGCTTCGATTTATGAGCAGCTTGTGAAAGATACCCTGGAGCAGGTCGAACAGCTTGCAGGCATGCAGCGTAAAGGGCTGATTTTAAAAATGCTCGGCCAGTTGAAGCAGGTGTGTGACCATCCTGCGCTCTATTTGAAGGAACAAAATCCTAAGAATGTGGATGAACGCTCCGTGAAAATGGAGAAGCTGCTTGAATTGGTGGATCACCTTCGCGACCAGAACGAGAGCTGTTTGATTTTCACCCAATATATTCAAATGGGCGAAATGATTCAGGATGTGCTTCAAAAACGCTTCAACGAGCCCGTACAGTTCTTGAACGGAAGTGTCCCAAAAGTACAGCGTGACAAGATGATCGACGGCTTCCAAAACCGTGAGTTCAATATCTTAATCCTGTCCCTAAAGGCAGGCGGAACCGGATTGAACTTAACGGAAGCAAACCACGTCATCCATTATGACCGCTGGTGGAACCCAGCCGTCGAAAACCAAGCTACCGACCGCGCATACCGCATCGGCCAAAAGCGCTTCGTCCACGTGCACAAGCTCATCGCCACCGGCACACTCGAAGAAAAAATCGACGAAATGCTGGAAAAGAAGCAGTCACTAAACGACGAAATCATCACCAGCGAAAACTGGATTACCGAACTCTCGACCAACGAACTGAAGGAGTTACTTGGAGTGTTTTAACGGACGCGGGAGGCTGTCTGGAGTACGGTAGCGTTTGGGACAGA
Source organism: Bacillus sp. JJ1533 (assembly GCF_036965045.1). Lineage (NCBI taxonomy): Bacteria > Bacillati > Bacillota > Bacilli > Caryophanales > Bacillaceae > Bacillus > Bacillus sp. JJ1533. The sequence continues at coordinate 41,498 of NZ_JBALOV010000044.1, forward strand.
GGGACAGGTTTCCCCATACTATTGTGTGATTTTAAGGCTTGATCTAGATATCGGGGTTGCGGTATATGGATGTGGGGATTTTGCAGGTTGGTATACCGAAAACAGTCTAATCGGTATATCAAAAGTAGAAATCTCAGACTTGATATACCACAAACAGCTTAATCAATATATCAAAAACGGAAATCTGAGGCTTGATATACCGCTAACACCTTAATCGATATATCACAAGTGGAAATCTAGGGCTTGGTATACCGCAAACGGCATAATCGGTATATCAGAAACATAAATCTGAAGCTTGATATACCGAAAACAGTCTAATCGGTATATCAGAAATAGAAATCTGAGGCTTGATATACCGCTAACGGCCTAATTTGTATATCAATCCTCCGTAAACCATATCATGATATACCGCTAACCAAAGGAGCTGATTCATTTGGCAGAAAAGACAACCAAACCAAGGAAAAGGACGAAAAAATTTGTGCCAAGTGAAAAGCACAAAGACAAAACCGAACCTTGGCAAAAGTTCTACCACCTAGTCGAGGAAAAACTAAAGAAATGAGTGAAGGTTGGTGACTGTTGTCACCAACCTAATTTTGTGTAGAAAGTCTTTTAGACGCAAATAGCTGCGAATTGACGCATATCCCGCATTCACACGCAAATATCCGCCAACCGACGCATAACACTCACATCCACACGCAAATATCCCTGAACCGACGCATATCCTCGCATCCTGACGCAAATATCACCGAACTGACGCATATCCCCGTATTCACACGCAAATATCCCCGAACCGACGCATAACACTCACATTCACACGCAAATACCCAATTGAAGAGGCATTCCCCAATCAAACCACCTTCATATCCTCCTCAAATTGCTTATATATCACATACCTTTGCATTCCACGCGACTTTTCATAGGCTTTTTGGACTTCAGTCACATACTCCTCGTGATTACCCGCTTTCTTAGCAATCCCGGCAGCCAATGCATGCTTCATCCACTCCGACTTCACCTGTTTTCTAAGCTCGGCCGCTTGCTCCAATTCGCCTTCCTCCACAGCAATAATTGCCTGATAATAGGCTTTATACTGCGGGGGACGGATGTCCTCTACATCCTTTTTTACTCGCAAAATATCATCCTCGTATAAGGCATGCAAGGTCTTGAACAATGCCTGTCTTGTGGGGTCTTTATATTTTTGAAGCAATGCCTCCGTCGCTTCCTTCACATCCTGATCAATCCGGTTCCCCATCCCATAATAGAGTTTAAACACCGGATTTTTTCTGCGTTTCTCAAGATAGGATTCTATCTTTCTTATATTTTTCTCCCAGTATATCGGATAAATAAATAGGTAAGTACCAAGAACTACGATCACAATCATGCTTATGATCATACTTGTCGGTTGGCCTAGTTCCAATAACCCTAACAAAACTCCTAACAATAACGCTATCCCAAACAAAACGGCAACTCTCATCCTACTCATTCCCACCAATAGTTATTTTTGAATCATTATACCCTACCAAACTCCTATAAAAAAGGACCAATCATGTCATTCCCATGATTGGCCCCTCATTTATACGATTAACTCGTTATTCTCATATACTTCCTTCAACAATCGTCGACCTCTAAACAGCTTATTTTTCACAAACGAGATATCCTTACGCAATAGTTTACTAATTTCGTTATACGAGTAATCATGAAAATAATACAGGGATAAGGTTTGTTTGTAATCCTTCGGCAAAGACTCAATATGTTCGTAAAGTGTATCACGATCAAATTTCTCTACGATTTCTTTTTCGACAGATTCAGTAGTCGTATATCGCAGTGCTTCAATATCGTCCATTAAGACCGTTGCTTTCACAACCTTGCTGCGAAGGTAATCAATGCATTGGTTTCGGGTAATACTGTACAACCAGGCTTTCATTTTAGAAGGATCCCTAAACAAATGGATTTTCAAAAAAATCTTTAAAAAGACCTCCTGCATGATATCATCAACCACGACCCAATTTCGCACGTACCGAAAGGCCGCGTATCGTAATTCTGGTTCGTATTCACTTATAATTTGTTCGATTTGTTGTTCCAGCATTTTTCTCACCCTATATTATTTTGGAACAAGGAACCTGTCCCTTTGTCCCACATTACTATTCAACATTTATTTCGTTAACATATAATTGGTAATCGTTATGATTCGTTTTTTGATTCTTCACCTTTAATTTGCCTTCGTATAAGGTTTCCCCTGTATTTATGTCTCCGATTAGAAGCATGTGTCCATCATCCGTAGAACTAACGATATAGAATTTTCCATCTTGTAGTTTTACATAAGGTACATGCTCCGCATCCTTCGATTGATTGATTGCAAATGTTTGTTTCTTGCTCCACTCCTGGGCTTCAATATCAAATTGAATGACCTCTACTTCATGTTGAGATTGAACAGGTACATACGCAACGGAATTGAATACGGATGAATGTGTAATGTCACCTTCAAAGTCATCAGGTAGTTCGCTTTTAATCATCTTGTTTTTTTCAATGTCGTATATCATGAAATCATTAACTATGGCCCTCGGTCCTTCTTGCTCATGTGAATATGCCTCAGCTTTAAATAACAGGTACTTTTCTGGTCCATTCGAATAATATTCATTGAAAACGTTAAAGCCATACCAGCCATTTTCAACTCTTGGAATGGAGAAAATGACTTCTTCATTTGTTATGTTCTTACTACTTAAGTCAATCGTGTAAACAATTAAGTCTTCTCCACCCTCCATACCAGAACCTCTTGCGATCACCTTCAAATTCCTGTCTACTATCTGAATATCCACAATATCAATCCAATTGTATTTTCCATTTGTAGGTACATTAATTTTCATTGGGGTTGACTCTTCTGATTTCTTATCTAAAATGTCAATATCAAAATAGGCATTCTCATAAGCAATATTCATACCTCTGCCTTCAATACTGACATAAACGAGTACATGTTCATCCTCATAAAAATAGGATGGTACTAGAGTTTTCCCTCTCATAAATGACTTGTATTTCTCAACCAATTCAAGTGTAGAAGTTTCCGCATAAAGACCGGTCAATTGTTGAACAAGAGATCGATTCATTATATTTTCAGTTTCCTCATTCGTAATCAGCAGGTATTGATGAATGTCTCCTACAACATAATTAGCATTTAGTACTAGATTCTCTACTAGACTCTCATCGCCACTCACTTTTTCAAATTCAATTTTTAAATTTTCTGAAGCTACACTAGATTGTATATAAAAGGTTCCAAGCACGATGACCGTAACGAGACAGAGCGTGAGGATTTTCCAATATCGTTTCATGTATGTGACCTCCCATCAAACCCTTATTTTCTTATTTAAAAGATAATTGCCAATCCAGATGGCCGCAGCCCAAGCCACTAATCCTGCCCCAACCACCAAATAAAACAGTTCATTTGGATAAAAATAGTTCCCTAACATATATTCATCTACTAGGAGTGGTGCCAAAAGGAAAAGAAACGTGATGGCACAATAAAGAATCCCTAAGAAAATCCCTTTTAACCGGTAAGAACGTTCTAACAAAATCGCGTTAAATACCACGCAAACTCCTGCTATTCCTGTACCATAGTAGAGGATAAAATCCATAAATGACTTAGGATATAACATTTGTAAATAATTGACGTTCATAATTTCACCCACTGTAAAATCAGCACGAAATTCCCCTGGAACCATCCACTGGAACACTCGACTTTCAACGGGTATCAATACTAATTGCACCGCAATAAGACCTAAAACAAACAGCAAAATCGTAGTAGCCTTTGCTAGATACACATTCAATCGAGCTGTTGGCAACACAAGCAGACGATAACTGAATGTGTTTTTCCCGAGCCAATCACGATACCAAATAAAGAATACATAAATCAGTAATGTGGCACCACCCAGCATAATCGGCCCCATAAACCAAAGGGTCTGAACAAAATCAATCATGGTTATTTTCCCATATTGTGAAATATAGTCACTCTTTGAAATCATGTCCTCGACCATTGCTTTTTCCGCTCTACCTAGATATCTTTTCGACGTAAAAATAATGCCTATTCCCTGGAAAAATACCGTAATTCCAACCAAGACAAGATAAAGCTTAAAAAAACGAGAAAACTCGAAATTTACTAGTTTTAAATAACGTTTCATCCCTTGTACACCTCTCTCATCACATCGATTACCGATTTCCCTTCATTTTCTCTAACTTCTTCGGTATCGAATTCTTTTAACACAACACCATCATCTAGCAAAACGACTTTATCAATTAAATGCTCAATATCATTAATTTCATGAGTTGTGATAATCACGCCACGGTCTTCAATTAAATGACTGGTGAACACTTCGGCAATTTGTTCCCGGCTAAAAATATCAATCCCTGAAAACGGCTCATCCATGAGGACATAGTCGACATCCAACGCCAGTCCAAGGATCAGGTTCACTTTTGCCGTATTTCCCTTCGATAACTCCGAGATTCTGTCGGTTTCTTTTAGTCTAAAAAACTCAAGGAGCTCATTCGCGCGTTTTGGATTCCAGCTGTCATAGAAATCGGCCATAAATGTGAAGGCTTCTTTGATTTTCATTTGTGGCAGCATCGTGATTGTGTCTGGAATAAACGTGATTTTTTCATAGCTTCCTTTATGAACTTTTTCACCATTTATGAGAATTTCTCCACTATTAATTGGGGTTAACGCCATAATCGCCTTCATGACCGTTGTTTTCCCAACACCGTTAATCCCAATTAAAGCCGTGATTTGCCCTTTTTCAGCAGTAAAATTAACGCCCTTTAATACGGTCTTCCTGCCAAACTTCTTCGTTACATTTTTTACTTCAATCACAAAAAGCCCCTCCTATTCCTTTTCGTACTCTTTTTCAACTAAAGTTAAGACGTCCTGTAAAGGTACATTGATTGACCGAACAGATTGAATAAAAGTAGAAACTGCATCCATAATCAATTCCTCGCGAACCATTCTCAACACCTCTTCATCCTTTGTGATACGACTTGGTAAATTTCCTTCTGTAAAAATCAACCCTTGTTCCTCCATTTCTTTATACGCACGCTGCGCCGTATTCGGATTAATCTTCAACCGATTCGCTAATTCTCTTCTTGAAAGAATCTCTTGCCCTGGTTCGAAAAAGCCTTTCGCAATTTGCTCCTTAAAATACTGAATAACTTGTACGTATACAGGATCTCGATTGTTAAACTTGATATCCATAGACCCAACTCCTAAATTTTCATCTCCCTGTATTAAGGGGTTCATACACTATTTATAAAAAAACTGTATTAAATGGACCATACAGTTACTATAAAAAAATACATCGTGTATCAATTGGTTAATACACTGTGTATTATATGATTAATACACCACTCCTGTCAACAAGAAAAAATACAATTGACAATTAGGAACAAATGTTCTATATTATAAATGAGAAAAAGCCAACCATGTTGTGACCATGATTGGCAAAGAATTTGAGGAATTTCCGGAGCATCCATCTATCTCTTGAGGAACCATTTTTGAAAAGGCAACTGAGGCTTCTTGTTGCGAGGTATATGGATAGTGGTTTTTTATATTCTAAATCTCATTTTTACAGATTTCATACTCATACCTGCTTCCCGTCTAAAAGGCGATTGATTTGTAAAATTCGTTCATTATAGGTTGTGTCAATCTGATCCATCCGCTCACCGATTTGCCCTTGTAATGTTTCCAGATGTAACGCAATTCCCATTGCAAGCTTATTTAGCTTTTCATTTATAGACTTGATTTCATCATTATTCAATTTCATAACCTCCCAAATCTAAACATCTAGACCCTTAATTTTCAACGAGCTCCCTTGGCTTTCCACCTAAGAATTTCACAGAGTCTGCTAACACTTCAGTCACATATACCCTTTTACCATCATTGTTTTGATAATTACGTGTTTGAATTCGCCCTGTTACACCTAGAATTGATCCCTTTTTACAATAGTTAGCCGTATTCTCAGCTGTCTTTCGCCAAAGTGTGCAATTAACAAAATCGGTGTCAATTTCACCACCTGCGTTCCTAAAATTTCGACTAACTGCAAGCGTTACATGGGCAATCGCTTTTCCTTCCTGGGTGTACCGCAAATCCGGATCCCGGGTCAGTCTTCCAACCAAAATCACTTGATTAATCATGTATTTTTCCTCCTTGTTAAATCTAACAAGGCTATCATACTTCACGTTTCGACATAGGTAAAATTAGGAAAAATAAATTATCAAAGGAATTTCTCCTAGAAAAGTGGAAATTCACTGCTCATTATTTATTTTTCTTATACCAAGTATCGGTAAACCTACGATTTTCTAAGATTCTACAAATTTTTTTCACTTATGAACTTCTGATTATTTCCACATCTCTTCCATAAAATAAGGAAGGTAATATGCTATAATTTAACTATCTGTATAGTACGAACGAAATATAAGGAGGTCAGGAACTTGAAAACGTTTAGATTGGTGTCACTTATGGTTCTTCATCAGGATGAGCAGCCGAGCCGGATTGAAGATATACCGTTAATTGATGGGTTGATTATCAATAAAGAGGATGGGGAAAACCGTTGGATAGTAGAAGCCTTTTTTGAAAAGTCTTTTAAGCCCATTTTTGAAAAGGCAAAACAAGACGAAACAAAATTGAACCTTCAAGTCATAATTTCTAAAAAATCAAATGATCCTGCCACTTTTATGGGCGACGTCAAAATCATTAAGGAAATGGATAATAGCGTGAGTGTCCTCTTGGATGGAAATCTAGTCTCAAGTCGACCGATCATGGCTGAGATTGTCCTGACCGACCTTATTCAACAGGGTTTACAGGGTGAAGGCCTGCTTACTGAATTCAAAAACCGCCTTCAAGAAAAGAAAAAAACAATAGAAAATTAAAAAAGACAGGACTATCCTGCCTTTTTTAGTGATGAAACCTATTTGCTTCCACCTGTGCCACCAGCGCCAGCGCCACCAGTTCCACCTGTGCCACCAGGATTTACTCCATTATTGTTACCGTTATTGTCATCATCGTCATTACCTATATCTAGGTCGCCATCGTTATTTTCATCACCAATCATGTTGCCATTACCATTTCCGTTTGTACCAGTATCATTACCATTCATACCGTTATTATTATCGTTCATACCATCATTATCACCAGGTACGACATCTTCCTCTGGGGTCACGTTATTATTATCCGTGTCATTATTCAGATCATTGTTGAAATCCTCCCCCGGTGTTTCAAGTCCATCGTCCTCTGGAGGCGGATTTTGGTCATCATTGTTACAGCCTGTTATTAAAAACACGGCAAGAAGTGACCCGATTAGCTTTAAGAACCATTTGTTGTTCATTGCATTTTCTCCTTTCTGTTTTTTTCTAAGTATTGTTTGACCTATTTGGTCTTTGCTTAGCTTTCCCCGAAGATAAAAAATGTATCAAAAAAATTAAAAAAACCAGATGAACTTTATCATCTGGTTTTTGAACGATACTTATTCTGTTTTATCACCTAAAGCAAACATGATTTCTGTTTCACAAACAATCTCGCCGTCAACAGTTGCCACACCTTTTCCTTTACCAATCGACCCGCGAAGACGAGTAATTTCTACTTCTAGACGAAGTTGATCGCCAGGGACGACCTGCTTTTTAAAACGGCAGTTGTCAATCCCCGCAAAGAATGCCAGTCTGCCCTTGTTTTCTTCTTTTTTAAGCATTGCCACTGCACCAACCTGTGCTAATGCTTCAACGATTAAAACACCTGGCATGACAGGATATCCAGGGAAATGTCCGTTGAAAAATTCCTCATTTGCCGTAACATTTTTAATACCTAGCGCTCGTTTTCCCTCTTCCAATTCAAGAATCCGATCGACTAATAAAAACGGATAGCGATGTGGAATAATTTCCTTTATTTCATTGATATCGTACATTTTTTCCATTTCCTCCTCTATGTATAAGTCGAGCTTATAATGCTTATTATAATACAAGTATTAGGGAAATTGAAAACAACATCGGCCAAGCAGTTTTTGCCACAAAAAAAAAGAAGGTATATACCCTCTTACTTTTCTGCATCTTTATTGACAAGGTCTATAATATGCTGCCATGTTTCTTTTTTCAAGGCATCGCCCGGATCACCATCTCCAATGACTCCGTAACCTACAACCACACCAATCATGACGCTGGCTGCAAAAAGAACAACGACAAGCAAAAGTCGTATCCAAATCGGAATTAAGCGAATACGAAGTTTTCCTTCGCGCTTCTTCTTCGGCTCTTTTCCCGTATTCTTTTCTTCGTCACGCGCTTTTCGAATTTCCTCGCGCGATTTTACTTGTGTATTGTTAAGTTCACTTGTCACTGAGATTACCCCTTATCTTTAGGTTGTTGCCGAGATTCGCGATGATCTGCCTTACCTTTTAGTATCTACGTTGTTCTTTTATCGTATTCCGTTCACAAGCCCCATCATTTGATCTGAAATGGAGATTGATTTTGCATTAAATTGATACGAACGTTGGGTTAGCATTAAATCAGACATTTCCGTTGTTAAATCAACATTGGATTGTTCAAGTGCCCCTTGCTGCATACTTACTTGTTCGCGCAAAGCACCTTCTAACGAAACGAACACATCATTTGCCGCTATTTCAAGCTCCGCCAAGTCAGGTAACGCAAATTGATTTTGTCCCACCGCTTGAAGAAGCTGTGGTTTGTTTACTTGCACCACTGAAAGATTGAACGTTTGAGGTGCACCTGCCTCAGAAATAACGGTTAACTCTCCGCTTGTAGAAATTTTAATTTCCTTAAAATCATCAACGAATACGATTGGCTCTCCATCTTGGTCTAAAACAGGATGACCACCACTTGTTACAAGGGAAACGCGATTGGTTCCATCATTTGCTGGAGATAAATAAAGGGCACCTTCCCTTGTAAAACGAGGGACCTGAACGCCATTTTCGTCAACTAACACTTGTAAAAATTGATTTTCTTTCGTAAACGCGATATCCAGCTCACGATCTGTTGTCTTGATGGCACCTTGGGTCATCATCATATTCGTATGGCCAAGTCGAGCACCCACACCCATGCGAATTCCATTCGGGGTCACGCGACCTTCCTCCCCGGCGTTAACAGGTTGATTATTGAATTGTTGGGATAAAAGCTCACTAAAGTTGACCTGGCGCTTTTTATATCCGGTTGTATCAATATTTGCTAGATTATGTCCAATTGTATCAAGCTGTTTTTGCAGCTGACTCATCGTATTTGTTGCCGTAATCATCGAGCGCACTCAAAATCCCCACACTTTCTTTAATGTCTAGCTCCAGCGCCTAGCCAGTTTTCACCTTGAATAAGCTTCCGTGTATATCTTGCGAAAAGGATGCTTTGAGCAGCTCGAGGTCACAAGCCAATCGCTTCTGAAGGCAAAAGGCGCCTTCTGTCAGCGCTTGTCTTATGCTTGTCGGACTTGCACAGGACAAGGAATGCTTCGGCAGCATAATCATCGCACGAAGAAAATGCATAGCATTTTCGAGGATGTGCTGACGTCTACGTTTGCCATAGGATGTGGCAGGTTTTAGTAGACGTTCAACTACAAGGCGCTTACTCTTTTCTTATAATCTTCCAATCTCGTTAACAGCTTTGTCCATACTCTTGTCATACGCCTGCAGTACCTTTTGATTGGCTTCAAACGTCCGAAACGCCGTCATCATTTCGGTCATCGCCTGTGTGACATCGACATTCGAACCTTCAAGGAAACCTTGTTTTAACGTATAGGACACTTCTGGATTGACCGCAGCATTTGGTAGCACTAAACCGTCATTTGTCCGGAACAAGCCATTTCCTTCTTTCACCAAGTCCATTGGATTATCCGAAAAAGCAATGCCTAAACGTGATTGAGGTAGTCCGTTCATAACAACCCTACCGTCTGCTGACACATCAAATTGATCATTTTCAAGCGCAATTCGGTTTCCATTTTCATCAAGTACATAAAAACCTTCATTTGTGGTTAAAAATCCAGACGGGTCCACCGTGAAGTTTCCGTTCCTTGTGTACCTCACATCACCATTTGCATTTTGCACGGTAAAAAATAGAGAACCTGGTTTGTTTGTTTCACCATTGATTGGCAAGTTGCCATTCACCAACGCCACATCTGTTGGTAGCCCTGTTTCGCGGATATCTCCTTGCTTGAACAGTGGAATCATTTCCTGCATGTATACACCAGTGTTCAGACCGCCAATGGTGCTTGCATTCCGAAGGCTGCCACCATTTTTAGCTGGGCTTTGTACACCTTCAAGACGTTGCATGAGCATTTCCGGGAAGGCACGTAAAGAGCCTTGGTCTACTTTATAGCCCGGTGTATTCGCATTTGCAATATTATTCGTTAGCATTTCTGTACGACGCTGCTGCGCAAGCATTCCAGCTGCAGCAGAATAAAATCCACGTAACATGGGTTCACCTCATTTTTATCCGAACATCTACCTATTTTTAAAGGTTGTTCAAAAAGTGCGGTGAATATGACACATCGAATTTCTGCGTAGGCTTGCTTTTCCGTTCCTCACGTATTAACTGCATACGCTCCGGTACTCAAAGCTGCACCGCCTTGAAATTTCGACGCACAAGGACGTGCTAGTGTCGACAATGCCACAGGATGTGGCGCTTTTGTCGACGCGGTCCTCTTCATCCTCCTTTTTGAACACTTATTACTATTTATTATAGTAGGATTTCCCTATTTCTTCATCTGTAAAATATAGCCACACGAAATTTTTTTGAAAAAAGTGAGAAAGGACCTGCCATTTCGGAAAGGTCCTATTTTACTTATTACACTAATTTTCTGCGTGGAAGCTTGTCCAAGTTTTCAAGCATGATGCCTGTTCCGATTGCCACACATTCCATTGGGTTTTCAGCAATTAACACAGGTACGCGTAGTTCTTCAGCTAAAAGCTGATCGATCCCGTGAAGCAATGCTCCCCCACCCGTTAATATCACGCCACGGTCAATAATGTCCGCAGAAAGCTCTGGTGGTGTTCGTTCAAGAACACTTTTCGCAGCTTGTACAATTGCAGAAACCGGTTCACGCAGTGCTTTCTCAATTTCATCAGATTTGATTGTAAGTGTACGAGGTAAACCAGTCACCATGTCTCGCCCACGAATGTCAATCTCTTCCTGACGTGAATCTGCGAAAACAGTCGCAACTTGAATTTTAATGTTTTCAGCTGTTCTTTCCCCGATTAAGAGCTTGTACTCACGCTTAATATAGCTAAGGATTTCCGCATCAAATGTGTCCCCTGCCATTTTTATAGAAGAGGCGGTGACGATATCGCCCATTGATAGTACAGCAACATCTGTAGTACCACCGCCAATATCTACGACCATGTTTCCGCTTGGTTGGAAGATGTCCATTCCTGCTCCAATCGCAGCGACTTTTGGTTCTTCTTCAAGGTAGATTTTCTTCCCGCCGCTTTTTTCTGCAGCCTCCTTGATTGCTTTTTGCTCAACAGAAGTGATGTTTGTTGGGCAACAAATAAGGATTCTTGGTTTTGAAAGAAATCCTTTTACATTTAATTTATTGATAAAATGCTTAAGCATTGCTTCTGTTACATCAAAATCAGCAATAACTCCGTCTTTTAATGGTCGAATCGCCACAATATTTCCAGGTGTACGCCCCACCATGCGTCTAGCTTCTTCACCAACCGCTAAAACTTTACCTGTATTTTTATCTAATGCCACAACAGATGGCTCATTCAGTACAATACCTTTACCTTTTACATGTATAAGTACGTTCGCAGTTCCTAAATCGATACCGATATCCCTAGCTAACATTTGGTAACTTTCCTCCTTGCATTTGAAACACAAATGCACATATTTTCCTAAAATATATTGTATCACAATCTGACATTTATAATAGATGTTTTGTAAGATTTTTGTAGGAAAATGTCGTAAATGCTAGGAAGAAAGTCCCTAAATGTTATTTTACTGGTTCCTCTTGTAATTCTTCTTCTTTTTTATACTTGAGCTTTGTCGCTTCTCCACCCCGTAAATGCCGTATTGATTTATGGTAATCCAGGATTTCTTTTACTTCGTTTGCTAGTTCGGGATTAATTTCAGGTAGCCTTTCGGTTAAATCTTTATGGACAGTACTTTTGGAAACTCCAAATTCTTTCGCAATGACGCGAACTGTTTTTCTTGTCTCCACGATATACTTTCCAATCTTGATAGTTCGTTCTTTGATGTAATCGTGCACACTACTCGCCCTCCCTATATGGATGTGAGAAGTGTGAAATGAGACGCGTTCTTGCTTCAACTAAGAAATTATTTTGTTTGGATAATATTCGACATAATGAATTGCTGGATCTTTGAAGACGGTATACGCCCCCTCACCTCAAACACTCTCTTTGTTAGGTTTGTAACATTTTATTAGCTTGGGTGAGGGATTATGCTATAAAACTCAAGAGGGACAAGGCTTTTATCAAAATATTTTTAAAAATGGCATGTTTTTTCTGTTTGGACAAGCCGTTTTTTCTTTGGACTACCTGTATTTCTTAAAATATCCGACTCTGATTTTCCGTTACTCGGAGAAGAACACCCATGATCGGTTACCTCCATTTTTAAAAACAATACTGGAATTCGACAATAAGTAATTTTTAAAACGGCTGTCTTGGCGTTTTTCGACCATATTATTTTTTATTCACATCAGTTCGATTATTTCCTGAGAAATTTGTCTGTTTGAGTCATAATTAAAGATTTTGGCGAAATATTGAGAGGGAATTGTAGAATTCAGCCCGCATCGGGGTATAAGACTATAACAGCACCGCCCCATACACGAGTGACCCAATAATTACATATGCGGGGTGGACCTTCCATTTTTCGAGGAGTAAAAAACTCAGCCCCACCAAGATTATTGTATGAACGAGCCCGGCATCCACATACGATTCTTCAAAAAAGCGGTATGCCATTGCCCCCAACAGTACAGCGATTGTTGGCCGGATATAATTCGTCATCCGTTTCACTTTTGGTGAGTGCTTAAACTTTTTTAATATGCTTAGCAAACCAATCATCAAAATCAGTGAAGGAGCAACCGTTGCAAAGACGGCAACAAACGCACCCAAAATCCCTGCTTGTTGATACCCAATATACCCCGCCATTTTTGTCGCAATCGGTCCGGGCAACGCGTTTCCAATCGCAATCACTTCACTAAACTCATGAACATTAAGCCAGTGATAGCGATGAACAACTTCATTCTCAACAAGTGGGATTGAGGCCGGACCACCACCATAGCCAAGAATTCCAGGAATGAAAAAAGCAATAAAAAGCTGCACGTAGATCATGTTTGTTTCTCCTCCTGTTTATTCTTTTTTATCAAGGCGAGTACCAGTAAGGCCCCAACTAAAATACCTGGGTGTACGCCAAATACATCTAACACCAACACACTTACAACCCCTAGCAGAATCGCTCTTGTCCACCCAAGCCCTTTTTTCGCGTTCATGAAGAATTCCCACGTTAATTGAGCAAGCATGACCCCTACCACCGCAAGCACAGCCTTCGTCATCCCCTGCACCCACTCCAGATTTTTAAAGGAGGTCAAAGAGGTAAGCAAAACAATCATTAATAAGATGGTCGGCACTGAGGTTGCCAAAACCGCATTGATCATCCCGAACCAGCCTCCAACACGATAGCCAATATAGCCAGCCATTTTTGTCGCAATCGGCCCAGGCAAGGTGTTTCCGAGTGCAAGGATGTCGCCAAAATCATCATCGTTTAACCATTTGTAACGCTCAACGGCTTCCTTATGGACAAGCGGAATCGAGGACGGACCGCCTCCATATCCAAGTAAACCAACTTTCAAAAATGCATAAAAAATATACAATTGCTTCATTTTATAAGTCCTTTCATATAGAAAAAGAGGAAGCCTCGGATTAGGCTTCCTCTTAGTGTTTTCAAATATTGGTCTTGTATTCAAACAGCGATTGGACGTAACTTTTGAAACAGTCGTTACTCCCCGAGAACTTCAATCATTGCGGTAATTGATGCAACTAGATCTGCTAATGACCAGCTCGGGATACCATTTTTCTGAAGGGCAAGCTTATGTGAAGCTGGGACATGAATAAATCCAGCACGCATTTCAAGATTCTCCAACTCGATTTTATGCAATACCGAGTACATCACATTGTTGCAAAGATATGTCCCGGCTGTGTTTGAGATGGTAGCTGGGTATCCTTTTTCAACTGAAGCATCGACAAATGCCCGAATCGGCAAGGTCGAAAAATAACCGGCTGGACCGTTATCTTCAATTGGTGCGTCCTGTAATTTCACGCCGCTATTATCTTCAGCCCCATCACGACAGTTGATCGCAATCCGCTCAGGTGTAACTTTACTTCTACCCGCTGCAAGCCCTAATGAAATGACGACATCCGGATTTACCTCATTGACATGCTCTAGACATTGTTTTGCCGACTCTGCAAAATCAACCGGTAACACTCTTCCTATAATCTCATATCCTCCGATTACCCGCCCTTCCAAGGCTTTCACAATTTCCTCGGTCGGATTAATTGGATTATCTAAAAAAGGAACGAATCCTGTTAATAAAAGTTTCTTCATTCTTTACACCTCTTTATGCTAGAAAAAACGCGCCATAGCCGAGTGCCCCAATGATGACATAGGCTGGGTGAACTTTCAGCTTTTCCATTAATACAAAGCTTACCACTATGATTATGATGGTTTGAAGCAAGCCTGCGTCTGCATACGATGTTGTGAAAAAGCTAATTGTCATAATTCCAAGTAAAACGGCAATTGCCGGGCGCACATAGTTGGACATTCGTTTTACTTTTGGAGAATCCTTATGTTTGTATAAAAAGCCGAGTAGTACAACCATTAAAATTAACGATGGTGCCACAGTCGCGAAGACGCCAACGAGTGCACCTGGAATTCCCGCTACATCATACCCAATATAGCCCGCCATCTTTGTAGCAATTGGGCCTGGCAAGGAATTTCCGAGAGCAAGTACTTCACTGAATTCTGAAACGGTTAACCAACCATAGCGTCCCACAACCTCATTTTCAACCAGTGGAATGGAAGCAGGGCCACCGCCGTACCCGACAATTCCCGGTATAAAAAAGGCTAAGAAAATTTGCCAATAAATCACATGCCAACACCCTTTTCTATTGATTCCTTAACTTCTGGAGCTTTGTCTTTCTTGACGAGTGCTGCCACTAGGAGCACTCCGATGATGATTCCTGGATGAACTCCAACAAACTCCATTAATAAAAAGCTTACAATGATGATTCCTACTGCAAACTTCCAGCCAAGTGAGTCCTTTGACTTTTTATAGAAGTCCCAGGTTAAGGTCGCCAGCATTACGCAAACGACTGGGACAACTGCTTTTGTCATCCCCTGCACCCATGGCTGATCCTTAAGTGAAGTTAGGAAGGTTAACAGAATAATCATTGCAAAAATAGTCGGAACAATCGTTGCTAATACGGCATTAATCATCCCTAACACACCTGCAACGCGGTAGCCAATATAACCAGCCATTTTTGTCGCAATCGGACCAGGCAATGTATTTCCAAGGGCAAGTACATCGGCAAATTCATCGTCATCCATCCATTTGTATTTGCCGACTACCTCTTTATGAACAAGTGGAATTGAGGAGGGACCGCCCCCATACCCCAATAGCCCGACTCGTAAAAATGCTAAAAATAAATCAAGCTGTTTCATGCTATCAACTCATTTCCGTTTTGTTTACCATGATGCAATGCTGCCGTCAGTCCTTGCCTCCGTACCGCCTGCAAGAACACCGGTCTTTGGATCTCGCCAAATAATTTGACCGCGACCAAAGCTGCCGCCATCAAGGGCTACCTGAATTTGATGGCCACGTCGTGCAAGTGCCTGCGCAACATGGGTTGGAAAGTTCGGTTCGACCAATACTTTTTTATCTTCAATCCATTGCCATCTTGGCGAATCAAGTGCCGCCTGCGGGTTCAAATGGAAATCAATTGTATTCATGATGACCTGTGTGTGACCTTGTGGCTGCATGTATCCACCCATGACACCGAATGGGCCAACCGCTTCGCCATCCTTCGTTAAAAAGCCCGGGATGATTGTGTGGTACGTCTTTTTACCTGGCTCTAACGCATTTTCATGCGTTGGGTCTAAGGAGAAATCATGACCACGGTTTTGTAGGGAAATTCCTGTTCCAGGAATGACAATTCCAGAGCCAAAGCCCATATAATTACTTTGGATATAGGAAATCATGTTTCCTTCCGAGTCAGCTGCCGCTAAATAGACGGTTCCTCCACGAGGTGGTGTTCCCGGTTCTGGCGTTAGCGCCTCATCCCCGATTAAGCTTCTTCTTTGTGCGGCAAATTCTTCCGATAAAAGCTGTGCTGCCGTCACTGACATTTTCTCGGGGTCTGTGACGTATTTTTTACCGTCTGAGAACGCTAGTTTCATAGCTTCAATTTGTTTATGATAGGTTTCAACGGATTCCTTTTCCTTGATATCCAGGCCGTTGAGGATATTAAGTGCCATCAGCGCGACAATGCCCTGACCGTTTGGCGGAATCTCCCATACATCATAGCCACGGTAGTTGACTGAAATAGGTTGCACCCACTCAGGTTTATATTCTGCAAGATCGTCTTTTGAAAGGAAGCCGCCATGTTCTTTGAAAAAAGCATCAATTTTATCAGCTAGCTCGCCTTTGTAAAAGCTCTCCGCATTGGTTTCTACAATAGAACGAAGGGTATTCGCATGCCCTTCAGAGCGCCACACCTCTCCAATCTCAGGTGCACGGCCTTCAGGTGCAAACGTATCAAACCATCCTTTATATTCTGGTGTCGTAAAGATTTCTTTGTATTTTTTATAGGCACTCTTCCAGTATTTTGCTAGAACAGGTGATAATGGGTATCCTTCCTCAGCATACCGAATTGCTGGCGCCAACACTTCTGTTAGCGGAAGCTTACCAAAACGTCGGGACAGCTCAGCCCATGCAGAAGGAACTCCTGGAACGGTTACAGGTAGTAAGCCAAATGTTGGCATTTCATTGTGCCCTTTTGCTTTTACGGCATCAATTGAGATGCTTTTTGGTGCTGGCCCACTTGCGTTTAGACCGTGCAATTCACCCTTTACCCACACAAGAGCAAACGCATCCCCACCGATTCCGTTTGAGGTCGGCTCAACAACAGTTAACGTTGCTGCAGTTGCAATTGCAGCATCAATCGCATTCCCGCCTTTTTTCAGAATGTCTAACCCTGCTTGCGCAGCTAATGGCTGGGATGTTGCGACCATTCCATTTTTCGCAAACGTCGCCATTCGTTGTGAAGCATATGGGTAATTCAAATAATCCAAATTCATGTGTAAAATCCCCCTTCTATGTACCCCATTTTTGACAATTGTTAGTTATTTTTCGAAAATTGATTAACAAACGGAATTTATCATTTATAATAATGATTATAATTGAAATTTAAAATATATTCTATAATTTTGATGAAATAAGTAAAAACGCTGGCAGATTGGGCTTACGGCTTTTTACAAATCGTAAGCACGTCCAATTTGTTGATGTTTAAAGATTTAGCTGATGGTAAAATGAATGTAAATACGTGAACCAAGTGGTGATTCAATGAAGATCGATGAAACGGATAAAAAAATTCTTGAGTTGTTAACAATAAATGGGAGAATGTCCTATGTAGACATTGGAAAAGAACTGGGTCTTTCAAGAGTATCGATTCGCGAGCGCGTCAATCAATTGATTGACAAAGGCGTTATCGAAAAGTTCTCTGTTGTGATTAATTCTGAAAAAGTGGGAAAAGGTGTTTCTGCCTTTTTCGAGGTGGACTGTGAACCCGCTTCACTGGTAAGAGTTGCGGAAACACTAGCAAACAACCCAAGTGTCGCAAGCTGTTATCAAATGACAGGGCCAAGTACCTTGCATATGCACGTCCTTGTCGAGGACTTCGCCAAGCTTGAAAAATTTATTAACGAAGAGCTCTATAGTCTGGACGGAATCACAAGAGTGGAAAGTCATATTTTATTAAGAAGGTTTAAGAGTCGGACTGGTCTTAAACTATAATGGTGCCGGGAATTTCCCGACACCATTTTTTTATTGCTGATAATATTTGATGAAATAGAAAAAACTAGATTGGAAAGGAGGGTTGCTAATGTCTGCAATTAAATGGTTAACAAGTTTGAGTGTTATGCTTGTATTGTTTGTAGTTGGCTCGATTGGTGTATTTGCCGAAACACAGCCTCTGGAGCCGATGAAAAAATTTGAAGTCCAACTGAACGATGATTACTTTAACCCGAAAGACATCACGATTCCCCAAGGAAAACCAATCGTGTTGGTCTTGAAAAACACCGGCGTGAAGGAACACACCTTCACAGTAGAAAAGCTCGGAATTGACTATGAGTTAAAACCAAAACAAATAAAAATTGTAACAGTGGGACCAAAAACGGCTGGTACATATGAACTGATATGTCGGTACCATGCCAAAGAAGGCATGGTAGGAAGGGTAATCGTCAAATAGCAAGGGCGAGGCTGGTTAGCCTCGCTTTTTATTACGCAGCTCTCTCTTTTTTCGAAAAAAGATAGATTGAGCTTATAAGCAGAACAAAAATAAATAGAATGGATACGGTCAATGATAGAGCAAATTGTTTGTCCGGGCTTCCTGTTAAGAGAAGCTTGCTTGCGTGTGTTGATAGTCTTGCTGGGCTCCATGTCATCCATTTGGATAATAATGAAGTGATGGCTGAGAGCCCAATCGCTACCAATAACGACAAAGTGGCCACGATCAAATTGCTTTTAAATAATGAGCTTAGTAAAAGTGTGACCGTCACGAGGAACACAAGCCATGTCCCATACACGAGCGATCCCTTCATTAATTCCTCAAATCCGATATCTCCAATTAAAACTCCTGTATAATACCAAGACGCTAAAATCCCTAATAAAAATGAACCAAATGTCATCAGTACAATACTGACCCATTTTGCCGTGATATAATTTGCGAACGAAACAGGCTTTACAAGTATGATATCGGAAACACCACTATTTTTTTCTGCAGCCACAATTCCCATAAATGCTAGCACTAAGACGAGAATACCGATTTGACTGAACTGGCCAAGGGTTTGCACAATGACCTCTTGTGGTGTTGGCACTGGTATATCAAAGACCGCTCCCTCAGGTAATTCACCCGCTGCTTTAATAATTTCCGGTAAATAATACGAAGTAATCGGCTGCATGATACCTAATAAAATGAAAACAAGCGGAATCCAGAGGATTTTAAAATTTCGCGTCATCTCAATCCATTCTTTTTTAAACAACACGACCCATTGCCTCATGACTTCACCACCTTCATGAATACATCCTCGAGGGATGATTGCCCAATTTTAAACGTGGAAACTGGTATTGTTTTAATCAAGATATCTTGTAAAATAGCATTTCGAGCTTCGGCCAGCTGTGATACAACAATTGTTGCTGTCATATTTTCTACGGTCACTTCCTGAACCGACTCTATCGCTGTTAACCCGTTTGCCCAATCTGTGATATCTGTTTCTGCCTCAATGATGATCACATCATGCTGGTGCTGCTTTCTTAAACCTGTTAGTGAGTCACTTAACGCCAATTCACCTTTACGAATGATGACGATATCATCACAAACCTCTTCTGCATCATGCAACACATGAGTCGAGAACAGAATCGTTGTTTTCTTTTTCAATTCTCGCATCATTTCAATGACCTCACGGCG
The DNA here is from genome assembly GCF_036965045.1 of Bacillus sp. JJ1533. NCBI lineage: Bacteria > Bacillati > Bacillota > Bacilli > Caryophanales > Bacillaceae > Bacillus > Bacillus sp. JJ1533. Next base: position 61,219 of record NZ_JBALOV010000044.1, read on the forward strand.
TCCGACAGGGTCAAGCGCGGATACCGGTTCGTCTAGCATGACTAACTTTGGTTCATGAATCATCGCTTGAGCAATTCCAAGTCGTTGCTTCATTCCGCCTGAAAAACCGCCAATTTTCTTTTTCTTGGCATCAGCGAGACCGACTAAATCTAGTAATTCATCGGCTTTTTGCTGTGACTCTTTTTTCGTTAAACGTGCAAGCTGTCCGACATAGATTAAAAATTCATTTGCAGACATCCAGTTGTAAAAAACCGGGTGCTGTGGTAAATAACCGATGTACTTGCGATTGTCGCCATTTTCCATACCATCAAATTTAATTTTTCCCGATGTTGGGTGAAGGAGCCCCGTTAGCATCCTTAGCGTTGTTGTTTTTCCGGCACCATTTGGACCTAATAATGCCGTACAGCTTCCTTTTTTTATCTCAAAAGAAAGATTGTTCACCGCCGCTTCCTTCCCAAACCGTTTCACCAAATTTTCGATTGAAACTAACGTTTCTGACATTCTATCTCTTCCTTCCTATTACAAAATAGAGGATCGGACCTAGCATGCTAACTAAAACGATGACAAACACCCATAGAAGCTTCGGTCCATTCGTTTGTTCGCTTCTTGCGAGGTCAATTAAGGCTGTCACCATTAAAATCAATTGAATCACGAAAATCGGTGCGATAAGCGCCCAGTTAATATCTTCAAATCCTGTCATGACGGATCACGTTCCTTTCAAATGTTATTCCGAAGATAGTACGTTTGGAGTATAGAAAAAGTTCAGTACGAAATTTTAAAAAATTAGTGACACAAGAACAGTTACTAGTTCCATAAAAAAACAGCAACCCTTACTATTGGTCGCTGCTTGTCTTTTTATTCAATATAATCCGTATGATTGCTCACAAAATAAGATTCTAGTAGTTGCTGAAGCTTGTCTTCTAGGGTGTAATAATCCTGGTCGGCTTTTTCAATCACTTGATAAAAGGAATCTTCGTCCATTCCTCCTCCCTTTTCTAAAGCAATAAAGGTTCGCCACATGTCTTCACCATATTTTTGCAAAATAACAGCGTAGTCCTGTGCATTGATTTTTTCTAAAATATCGGTTAGTTCTTTGATGTAAGTTCCGATCCCCACTTCATCAATATACTCATGCCACCAGTTCAGCCAAGCCTCATGCCCGCCACTCTCAAGCTCTGAATAGTATTGAAAAACAAGGTAAGCTTTATTCAAGTTTTGATTATTGGATGGAAAATCAATTTGGCAAATATGATGGATGACTTCATTCCAGATTTCATCTGTACTTTTCATTTAGTTTGTCCTCTACCTTTTTTACCTCATTATACTATGGGCCAAAAAGAGATACATCACCCTATTTTAATATTACAAGGACACGGGAGATCTTTCCCTTTTCCCACAAAAAAACCGACTACTCCGTTCGAGTAATCGGTCTGATTTTTTAGCTAAAGTTGCCACCACAGCTAGACTACTGTTTCTCCGTGCTTACGCTTTTGCCATTCCGATTGAAGCATCAGTTGAGTTTGCATTTTCCTCTTCGTCTGAGTCTTCATCGTCAGCAGGAGTGCCTTCTTCATCTGCTGGCTTCTTACTGTCTTCTGGTTTCTCTTCTTCTTTAGGTTGCTTATCTTCTGCAGGTTGCTTGTCTTCTTCCTTACTTGCAGCTTCTTTGTCTTCTGTTCCTTGCTCACTATTTTCAAGCGTCGTTACAGATTGTCCAAAGTACTCAAGTGGATTAACAGCTACTCCGTTGTTACGGATTTCAAAGTGTACGTGAATTGCGGCCTCTTTGTCAAACTGATTTTCGCCAGCCATTCCAAGTACTTCACCTTGTTCAACTACGTCACCTTTTGCCACTTTTAAGTCAGCAAGAGATTGATACATTGTGACAACACCGTCAGTGTGCTCGATTTCCACAACATTTCCGTGTAGTGGATCTTTTTCTGCACGTGTTACTGTTCCAGCTAATGATGCAACGACTTCAAATGATTCGCCGTTCTTTGCGACGATATCAATTCCTTTGTTAGGGGAATAAATATTGTTATAGACTACAAGAGCTGCTTCTTGCTTTTCTGCTGAAGCCTCTGCATCGTAGAATTCCCTAAACACTTGGATTGCATCTTCGTCAATGACAGGCATCTTAAAGTTTTCTGCCGCTTGGTTTACGGGTACGCTTGGCTCTTCACCTGTAGCGGTTCCTGGCTGATTCTCACCATATTTCAAATCATCCTTCGCTACATCGTTTTGTCCTGTGAACCATAAAACCGCGGTTAGAATGAGTGCTGCACTTACTAAGTAGATTGCTGGAAATACCCAACGCTTTCTGAATAAACGTTGTAAACTTGATTTTTGAGAAGTACGTTTCTTTTCTTCCTCTCTCATGTTTATCACCTCAGCAACCATTCTGAACACATTCGCGGAATTATATACATTTTCAAAAAAATTTTTTAGATTATTTTTCGACAAAGTCTAAAATATTATTCATAGATTCGAATTTTTTGTAAAAAATGGATAGAGTTAGGCGTTGTGTTTGGGGAGTGGGTATGGACCGTGTGAGGGACAAGGGGGCGTTTCACTTGGTTCCAAGTTGATGAAGACCTTTCTAGCAGTGGCCGGGATCACGTTCCCGTCTTCATAGCCCCGATGATGACAGTTTC
>NZ_JBALOV010000045.1:0-344 GCF_036965045.1 Bacillus sp. JJ1533
CTTAGAAGGGGTATCATTTTCTTTGACCACATTTTGACCACGAATCGAATAGTGTGGTTTGTTTTCGTTTTATTCACAATTTTGTAAATTTAAGCAGAACCGTTACTACAATTAGTTTTGATATGAATTATATATTTCTGATTTCTTACTTATTATAGATGTATATAAAAGAACGTAAGAAATACGGTTTTCTCCTGTATAAGTTGGTGGCAGGCTGGTTTCCTGATGTATTACGAATTAATCAAATAATACAGGGAGAGGAACATAAGAAGACCACATAATTATCATTATGTCATTTATTCGTTACCATGACTTTACTACTAAATAATTAATCCAAAATATAG
>NZ_JBALOV010000045.1:385-4478 GCF_036965045.1 Bacillus sp. JJ1533
TATGATTTTAAAAAATCACTTGTATTTGTTTTTCAGTTACTGTTATGTTAATATAAACTTAATTTAATAGTATTTTAAAAAATACAAACTTAAGGAGAAGCACTTCTTGAGTTTGAATTAAAGTAGGGATAACTATGCCTTACTCTATTTCAAACTCTTGAAGTGCTTCTTTTTGTTATTAAAGGAGTGAATAAAATGAGCAATTTCAAGAATAATCTGAAGCAACCTGAGAGAGATGAGGAGCCAGATAAAATAGTTGTTGCAAAATTATCAAAAGAACAGTGGATAAAGATTCTTTCTAATTGTAAAAAAGAAGGTGAAATAGATGGAGTATCTTCCTTAACAGTTAAGAGATTCATAAAATATTATTTAAAAGAAGTGGAGTTTTGTGACTTTGATTCCATTATTTAAATTACTTAGAGACCTAGATATAAAACTTGAAGGAAATGAAGTCAAAGCTGTACCTAGAGGTGAAGAGAACAGGAAGCAGCGGGAAATTGCTTATCAACTCGAGCTTGATTTTAAGGAAATAAAACATCAAGAATCTTAAAAAGTAGAAGTATAAAAAAACGTTCCTTTGTTTATTATGTTACTAACAATGAGCAAAGGGCGTGTTAAGTAAATGTCTAAAATCCGAGTTGTAAAATCCACTTACAATGAAGGCACACAAAAAGAGTCATATATCTTCATAAGAAGTTTAATTGAAAAAGCTTTGCTAGATGAACTGGAACTTAGCCCGACCCAGAAGGGGATGCTGATTGAACAAGATAATTTGAAACCATAAATAGGAAGGAGCATTTTGTATTGGTAGTTGCTAAATCTATGTATTTAAATCCCAGTCAGCTTTATAATGATTTTATTGTTGCATACACCCGGGTTAGTTCAGCGGGACAGGACATTCATAAACAGGTAACATATATAAAACAATACTTGAAATCAATTAATTTATCCGAAGATGACATCGATTGGATAAAAGATAACGATATTTCAGCAAATAAGCTATCAATGGAAGACCGTCCTGGATTAGAAGAGCTTAGAATGAAAATAAAGCAACGAAAAGTTAAAAAGATAATTGTATATCATAGAGATAGATTAGCTAGAAATTTCTATGAATACGTACTTCTAGTTAAAGAATTTTATAAATATGATATAGAAGTTATTTTTCTAGCAATAAATCATCCACCTTTTTCAAAGGATCTTTTTACCGAGTCGCTTTATGGAATGTTGGCACAAAATAATGGACAAACAATAAGGAATAACAATAAGGATGTTATGCCACAATACCCACCAAGCCCCTGGTTTGGATATATTAAAGAGGGCAAGAAGTCTGAGACTAAATATATACTTAATACAGAGATATCACCTAAACTATCTCAATTTTTCATTGGAGCATCTGAAACTCAGACTGCTGAGGGCTTTTTTAATCTGTTGGTAGAATTTAAACCTTTGTTTCACAATAAAAGGTTTGATGAAATTTTAAAGTACCTAAGTATCCCTTTTTATTGTGGCCACATGGAAAGAGAGGGAACCTTTAAAAAGCTTGATCATATTGAACCTCTAATTGATTTCGAAACATTTCAGAAAATTCAACGTAACCTCGAAAAAGTTAGGAGTCAAGTAACTGCTGCCATAAATGTGTCACTAGAGCATTCTAGTATTGCACCTGTCTGTACAAAATGCAAAACTGAAATGAAGTTTAGGGCAGGAAAAATTGGAGAAAGTGGATATTACGTTTGTTCCAATAAACATTACCAAATAAAAATAAGCGTAAAAGAATTAAATTCCGATATAGAGGAACACTTCAAGGAAATTATGCCGCGTCTTGATTTAAAAATGCTTAAGATAGAGATTTCTTTAATACTTAGAGAACGTGAATTACATTTTAACAAAAAGCTAAAGAATCTGGACAGATTAATTTTAAAAACCCAGGAGGAGATAAGCTTTTTACCTCCTATATCATATAGCAAGATTAAGAAAAAGCTTGAAAAAGTGGAACAACTAAAGAAGGATATGGAAGAAGTCGATTATGCTCTAACAAAAGTACAAGATTCCTTAAATGAGCTAAAACACCTATCAATGATAGTAAAAAACTATATGATTTCTCATATTGAACAGTATCAACTTTATTATTTGTACCATTCTTTTATAAAAAAAATAGAAATCGATAAAGATAAAATAATCTATTACAATCCATTTTCTGAATTTTTCAAGGAGGCGAACCAGAATTAAATGCAAAGATATTTGATAAAAGATCAGCTTTATCTCATAACTGATAATAGTAAAGTTAAAGGGCAAGAAATTAATCAATTACCTTTTAACATCTACAAAGATTCTATTAAACTTGCTGTTGTATATGTTCGTTGGTCAGGAGCAGACCAATCTCTAAAACATTCATTAGATATTCAACTTAATGCAGTAATGATAAAGGCTCGCACACTTGGATATGATGTGCTTGTTCTTTTTATAGATGTGGAAACATCCGCCTACCATAATGAAGCCATTAAAAGAAAAGAAATGGTAAAATTAAAGGAATTTGTTTTACGCAATTCAAATGTAGATGCACTAATATTTTGGAAAGATAGTCGAGTCTCTAGGCAAATTTACGACTTTCCTTTACAAATATTAATGCCCATAAAAAGTCTACGACCCGAGTTGAAAGTTTATTCAACTGATCTGGAAGGAGAGTGGGATTTAAATAATCCTCTTGTTCAACTACATGCCACAATGAATCATCAGGACTCTGAACAAAAGTCTTCAATATCAAAAGAATATCAAATAGGTAAACTTAAAAGTGGTGAGAGACCTGAAGGACGACCACCTTATGGATATGACTTTAATAAGGAAGATGGCGTATATAGTAGAAATGAATATAGTTACATAGTGATCTTTATCTTTTATCTATATTACCATGGATATAGTGAAGAGACAATTTGCGAGATACTTGAAAGGTCTGGAATAACAACACCTGATGAATAACTTGATCAAAAAAACGGGAAATATTCTAAAACAGAAAATAAAACATACAAATGGAATGAAAGCACCATTCGTTATATTTTACAAAATAGATGGTATATTGGGGACTTTTCGTGGTTTGCACGAGAGAGTTTTCATGTGAGCAAAAAAAAGCCTTGGACTGAAGTAGCATTTGTAAATGAAAAACACCATGAACCACTAATTCCAGACCATATTTGGGAAATTGCATGCTATTTTCGTAAGTTAAAAGTAAAAAAAGTAAAAATGTCCAGCCAATTTCTTTTGTCAGGGCTTATAAAGTGTGAGTCCTGTAACGTTACAATGAAGACTAAAAATGAAACACCCTCTAAATCGAAAAAACAGTACCTGTACTATAGATGCCCAACCTGCAAAAATAAGTTGAATATTAATGAAATTCATAAAGTTATCATAGATGAGTTTCAAAAAAAATGGTCTACTCCGATAAATATTCATTGGAAAGAATCCATTTCACTGTCAAAATGTTGGATAAAAAAACTTAGAAGTAAAAAAGATACTCTTAAGCAACAGATTCAACTAATTAAATTCAACGAAAGCATGTTACCTAATGTGAATCCAGATATTGAAAAAAAGTTAAAAGAAACCTATGAGCTACAAATACAATATCGAAATATCAAATTGATGGAGATTGAAAGCTTAATCGAGCAAATCGGTAAGATTATGGGGAAAACCCAGGATGAGTTTTTACATCGTTTTAAACAGAACATAAATTCTTATACTAATGAAGAACTAACCTCGTTGTTACTATTAACCTTTAAAGAAATCCTAGTTAAATTTGATGACAATAGGATATCTGTAAAAACACAATATAGGCTCTCACCATTTGTTGAGATAGAAGAGAAGACTAATTATTATACTGAATCCATATAAAAATGGCCCTTGTCAGAATTGAACAAGGGCCATTTTATATTTAGTACTAAATAACAAATACTACTTATAATACCGAAAAAATAGAAAGTATTTGTTTATAATACCGAAATATTGATACTACCCGATGAGGCACAAAAATGTTCTAGGTTGAAATCCCTTAATATCAAGGCTTTTAAGGGATTCCTTTTCGGTTTAATAAGTATCTAGCCAT
>NZ_JBALOV010000046.1:0-12454 GCF_036965045.1 Bacillus sp. JJ1533
TCTATAGGGTACATTTTAATTTAGGAATCCCTTTTAGCTTTTCAAGATAAGGATTTGATCATTTTTTCGTAATTCAAGTGAAAGGGGAGGATTAATCGTAATTTCATCTTCACGTCTTATCCCGATCAAAATTTTACCTTCCTTCAATAAGGTTTCACTCGCCTTTTGGAACGTCATCCCAATTAAATCAAAGGTTGCATCTAAAAACTGCAGTTTTCCCCCTTTTAAATCCACTAACATGGAAAGTAATCCATCAGACACTCCGTGTGATAAAATACTATTCACCATCACTAAACTTGAAATCCGGTTCGTCTGAATAATCTCATCGGCACCTCCACGCTTTGCATTTTGAATTTGATGTGTGGTGAGGATTTCTACAATCGTATATACGTTTGGATTTAGCCCTTTTATCGCCAATAAGGTAAGGATTGAGATCATGTCAGCATGAAGCTCATCTTTGCCTTGGTCAGCCGTCACGAGAACCATTTCCGCATCTTGAATATTTGCTTGTTTTAAAGTTTCATCGCGGGTTGGGTCTCCTTTAATAAAATGAAAATGATTGCCAGGCATTGGGTTTTTTTCTAAAGAATCATCGACTAACAAAATTTCAATGACCGAACCTGGGGTTTTTAGATATGAAATGGTTTCCCTCACGCGTTCATTCCAGCCGATGATGATAATATGTTTTTTACCGTGGAAGCCTGAGGTCCCTTCAAGATAAGCATTTTGAGTGACGAAGGTTGAAGTTGAAATCGCAGCAAAATATCGGGTTACAATCCCAACACCGATAAAGATAAGGAACATCCCAACGATTCTTCCCAAGAAGCTAGTAGGTGTATAATCACCATATCCAACAGTTGCGGCCGTGACAATGGCCCACCATACCCCGTCAAAAATAGTTGGAAAGTTATCCGGTTCAATTAAATGAATAATGGCTCCAAAAATGACCATAACCAACAAAACAATCCCTATGAGCTTTGCAATCAAAAATCGCTTAAAAAATGAAGCTAAGATACTTGTTAGCAATGATGCCACTCCTCTCGATAAGATGATGTTTGACGTTTTTATTCTTTTTCATCTTTTGGGAGAAAGGCAAAAATCTCTTTAATGATCGTATTGATTCTTCGCGTAATCTCTTCATCTCCAAACGTTTGCTTGGCTTTTTCAATGGCTTGTATGACATCTTCATCAAATTGGATTAATGGTTTATCTTCTTCTGCTTCGTTATAAAGCTGAATGACAACATCCAAGCCTTCATTTAATTTATCAATCGAATCACTAAGTGATTTCTTCTCATTTTCATTTAGCTTCATCGTTTTACTCCTCATCCTGTGTGCTTTCTTTATAGTGTGTTCAAAACTTGCTATTTTTTGCATAAAATTCCTATTTATTCGGAAACTATGGCTAGTAAAAAAAATATAAATGAGGAGTGAAGAAAGAATGGATATTCGTAGAGCAAAGCAAATTTTATCTTCTTCAAATGATGTAACCGTACATTATCAAGGAACCTCTGTATGGATTGACAGCTGCGATGAACAGGGGAATATGTGCACAGTACACCTTAGAGGGCGGGAGCATGAAAGAAATACAGTCCCAGTAGCTGAATTAGAAGAATTGTGATATCAGAAGCTCCCGTTTTAATAGCAGGGAGCTTTTTTAATCCCAAAATCCACTAATAAATTTTGCGAAAACATCCGAACTAAAATAAAAGAATGAGCATAGAAAAAAAGCAATCACAAGGCCGGTTAGAACCCAACAAAACGTCTCTTTTTTCACATTAATCACCCCTACCCTATACTATTTGTAAATATGTAACGCTTCATTCAATCCAAAAACCCCTAGGAAGTACCTAGAGGTTTTTTGCAATATATAAAAGATAGGGGAGACATGAAAAAAACGCCTCTAAATTTGAGAGAGTAATTAGAGGCAAGAGAGAAATGAAACTTCATAGTATTAGACGCAGAGTTTCATAATAGGTTACACGTTTATTTGATTTTTTTCATAGATACTGTTTATTCTACTAGTCATTCTTTTCCCCTTAGTAGCATACATATAGGACAAGCGAAAAAAGAGGGGGATTCGAATATGGCTTATCCAGGATCAAAGGGTTGGTACGTCAAACAATTAAAAGAAAAAGGGATTCATCAGCATCCGGTTGAACGTAAAAAGCTAGAAACATATAAAGCATATATCCTGCGTCAATTATATTTTGAACTTGTTGTTGATAAAGAAGCAAAAAAATAAATCCTACAAAAAGATGCCTTTTATTAGAAACTGAATGGACCAATAAAGTCACATTTCACGCAGCAAAAAAACGCTCAGAGAAAAAGTCTCAGAGCGTTTTCTTGTGATATTAACACAACCCCTTTAGTCCCTTTAACCACTTTCCTCGGTTCCAAAAGAAGATGATTACCAGATGCAGCTTTTATTCTCCCGCAACGATCTTTGCAAAGTCATCCAGAGTAGTTGAATACTTGATATAGATCCGTGGTAAAAGATAAAGTTCGTCTTTTATACCCTTCTCAGAAAAAGCTTTAGGAGTTGTCGTAAGTCCAAACAAATAGTATTTCTTCGTTTCTGTAACGACCTTTTTATTGAAATTTCCGTATGGATATGCAAGAGCAATAACGGGTTGGCCTGTTATTTTTTGAATTTTATCTTTGGATTCTTTCAGTTCATATTCAAAATTTTTTATTTTTGTTAGATCAGGATGTGTAGCAGTATGAGACTGTATGGAGAAAATCCCCGAATCAGACATCATATTTAAATCCGATTTGGATAATCGGTTGGAGCGACCGATAAAGTCAGAAATAACAAAAATGGTACCAGTTGGTTTAAAACGCTCGTTTTTCAGTTTTTGAAGAATACCAAATGCATTCAGATTGTCTTTGTACCCATCATCAAAGGTAATAAAAATGGGCTTGTTTACTTTATGAATGTCTTGCCATCGATCAAACGTTAGTAATGTGTAGCCATGGTCTCTTAGGTAAATCATTTGTTTCTCGAAATTCTTAGGTGTTACATATAACTCCTTAGAACCCAGTCCTTTAAATTCGTCAATCGAATGATAGACCAAAATAGGTACTTGACGTTGAGCAAAAACTTGTGATGGAAGAGCTAATATAAGAAGACATAGGAAAAACATTGCAACTTTTTTCATAAAATTCCTCGCTTTATATCCTTTTATATCTTATGAAAGTATTATTCCTCAAAAAACATAGGACTATCATGAAATCTCCAATTTTTCATTCTGTCTACTATTGATTAAGTTTGACTTTGTAAAACTGTTGCTTTTTTTATGCGATTATCTTCCAACTCTACTCATTAATAAAATATAATAGTAGAAGAGTAGGAGGGTTTAAGAAGTGGAAATCATTGAAATAGATTTATCAGAACGTTTTGAGATAGCTTTCAATCGAATTCATAAAGCATTAGGTAAAATGGTTAAGAACATTCCTGGGGATATTTTTACTCAATTAGTTGCACATGGAGCCAAAAGACATGCAGTTATTCGAACCTATAAGGATGAGCTCTTTCAATTTGCAAAGCTGCGAAATGCCATTGTTCATGAAAAATTACGTGCTGATTTCTATATTGCAGAGCCTCACGAAGATGTGGTCGAGAGAATTGAAGAAATTGCCGAGCTTTTAGAAAAGCCGGTTACAGCCTTGTCTATTTCCAGTAACCCTGTTGTCTATTTTAATTATCATTCTTCCATTAAAGACGTAATTCTTGCGACTCACAATAATACGTACACAAAATTCCCCATTTATAAAGATGGTTCATGTGTGGGAATATTAACGTCTGGTGCTGTTTTACGATGGATGGCAAGGCATCTATCTAGTGATGTTATCCATTTAGCCAATATTCGAGTGGGAGAAGTCATCCCATACGAAACAAAACATCTCATTGATTTCGTCGATAAAGATCGAGATATATTTGCTGTAGAAGAAATGTTTGAAAAACGACATGCCCATGGAAAAAAACTAGAGGCCGTGATCATTACTGACAATGGACAAATTGATGAAAAACCTTTAGGGATCATCACATCATGGGATTTAATAGAAATTGATTATATAGTGAATTAAAAACGATTCTAAAGCTTGGAGTTGTATGCTAATCATTAAAAATTTGTTCCCGGTCTAAAATTAGAGATTGTGATTCATCCTAATAATAAAGTATAGTTAATATCTACAATAAGAATCGATAGTTTAAGGGTGTGTCAACATGCGTATTAATAAATATATAAGTGAATCTGGAAAAGCATCTAGACGAGGTGCCGATAAATTAATTACCGATGGAAGAGTTTTTATTAATGGAAAACGTGCAACTATAGGAAGCCAAGTTGAACCTGGGGATGATGTTCGAGTAGATGGAAATCCAATAAGAGTAGCAAGGAATAATGTCTATATTGCCCTAAATAAACCCGTAGGCATTACTAGTACAACAGAAAAAGGGGTCAAAGGAAATATTGTTGATCTGGTCAACCATCCATTAAGAATATTTAATATTGGGCGCCTGGATAAAGATTCAGAGGGTTTAATACTTCTTACGAACGATGGCGACATTGTTAACGAAATTCTGCGTTCAGAAAATAAGCATGAAAAGGAGTATATCGTTTCTGTAGACAAGCCAATTACTCCTGAATTCTTAAAGAAGATGTCAGAAGGTGTTAAAATATTAGGCGTAAAAACACTTCCTTGTGAAGTTGTACAATTATCAAAGTTTGATTTTCAAATCATTTTAACACAAGGTCTCAATCGTCAAATTCGCCGCATGTGCGCTGAATTAGGGTATGAAGTTTACCGATTGCAAAGAACCCGAATCATGAATATTCATTTAGGTAATCTTCCTCCTGGACAATGGAGAGATTTATCTAAGAAGGAACGAACTCACCTATTTAGAGAACTCAACTATGAGCCAAAAGAATGGTAATAACGATGAAACGTCAAGTTTAGGTAGAATGAACATAAGACATCTAAGAATCAATCTTACTATTACTAAATCCTTAGTGCTTCTCTCCAAGAAAGAAGCACTTGAAAGGGAAATAGAGTCCTTTGATAAACAATTCCTTATCTAGAAAAGGTTATAATAAATACGAAAACGTTGCTTCAATCCTAGCAGTTATCGTTAGTTCCCCAGGCTGTATCGGTGTAGTTGCTTCACTTTTAGCAAACATCGCTGTCTGGAATGGGATTGGTGGAGATTGTTGCGATAACTCTTTAATATGAAGCGGGATTTCTTGAAGTTGAACTCCTAACCCATTGGCGATTGTACGAGCTTTCCGTCCGGCATCCGCAACCGCATTTTCAAGCGCTTTCGCATAATAAACCTGGGGATTTGAAACCGTAAAATGAATACTTGTAACGGTGTTCGCTCCGTTCTGTACAGCCGTATCAACTACACTACCGGTTGCTTGCATATCTACATCTGAGATTTGCAGCATGTGAACGACCCGATAACCTCTTAGGGTCTGTTTTGAATTTTCGTAATCATATAGGACTTCAATTCGAAAATCGACTGTTTTGATATTTTTATTTGGAATTCCTAGCCCAATGAGGGCTTGAATAACCTTATTTGTTATTTGGTTATTTTCATTTTGAGCAGTCGAAACAGTGCTGCTTTCGGTAATTACACCTAATGTGATGGTTGATGAAGTCGGTGCTATTGAAACATTTCCTTCTCCATTGACCTTCAATTTATTTTGTTTAGAATTCATATTTCTAACCGGCTTTGTGCGCATCATCCAAGGCTCATAATAATACATTGTCGGGCTCCTTCCACATTCTTCTTTTGTATTGTATTAATTCATGTAAATATCGGTGTGTAAAACAAAAGAAAAGCCCACGAAACCTCGTGAGCTAATTTGCCATTTTTTTTCGGAATAGTGGTCCAAATATGACGTGTAAAAAGATATCTCCTGTAAAATGTGCAATCATTGCGATTTCAATTCCAAACCTCCAATATAAATACCCAAATAAGATACCGGGTACCATATTAAGTAATACTGTACGCCAAAAAACAAGCTTTGTTTTCCCGAAAAGAGCAAAAGCAGCAGGCAAATGCCCAATCCCAAATAAAAGGGCAGCGAAGAGGATACCAATCCAATAGGAAGCAGTCCCTATACCTAAAAGGCTAAATGCATAAACCACGACTGTCATTAAGAATAAGCGGGTTAAAACTTCTTCTGAAATACCTCCATAAAAAGAAGCTAAAAACGACTGAAACATTGAAGGCTCATCCATATCGACCTTGGGCATTCTTTTCATAAATAGATAGTCTAATCCAATAATGACGATGGCTGCTAAGGCACCGACAACCAAGCTTAGTAGAATTGTTCTTAAAATCGGATATGGAACGGGGGTCCCATTTAACCATTGATCAACTAACCACCAATGCAATTCAACCTTTGGAGCCAACAAGGTTCCAATAAATGCTGAAACCCCTAATAGCACAACACTTTGTAGAATGCTAATCAACACAAGTACAGGAGTGGGAGGAGTCTTTTTAGTTGGATTCCTATTTGCGTCTTCTTCGATTCTGCCTTTTAGCATTTTAAATTGATACGGCATAACGGCGATTGCCCCAATTGATGCCGCTAACCAAAATAGAAAAAACTCTGTCATTCTTAACACCCTCATTCACTTATATCTTCCGCAAAATAATACGAATGAGATGCGAAGAAAGTTCACTTTAAAAATCAAAATAAAAAGGCGCCATAAAGGCACCTTCATTAGGCTTGTTCAGCTTTTACATCGTTCATGATGGATACAATATTTTTTACCCAGTGATTGTTTAAACCTGTGGCATCGTTAGCTGCTTCATTGGGCGCGTAAACTGTTTGGATTTCACCAATTGTTTCATTCCCATTTTCAACATAATATTGTTTTAAATAGATCGCCTTAAAGCGAATACTATCTTCAATGGAAAGGAACTTTTGCCAATTGGTCCCACCGTCTACTAATTGCTCACAACCAGGGTTTGGATAATCTTCCCCAAAGATATTTGCATAAATATCGGGCATACAGGTAATCCCGCCAATATTATTCCAAGGGGCACTAGCAATATCAGAATTGCCCCAACCTGTTTCCTGAGCAGCTAATGCAGCTAAAAATATCGGGTCGATATCATGTTCTTCTCCTGATTTTACAAAATTATGTCCTAAACCTTTTAAGTTCCCTTTTAAATGCTTGTCCAATTCTGAACCAGAAATTGTGTTTTCCTGTTCAACATTATAATTTTTTGAAGCCATCTGAACGGGTTTACTTTCAACATGCTGACTTTGTTGTTCTTGCTGATTTATTTTTTCTTTCTTTATTTCTTGGACTTGATTGTTATGCTTTTCAATGGTTTCAGCTTTCGAATGATGGATTGTAGTAAAAACACTACATCCAATAATGAATAGGACACCAATTAGATAGAGAAAGGCTGGCTTTTTTGTAAGAGTTGAGATTTTCAAAGTATCCTACCTCCTTCATAAGACCTTTTTCCTACTTGGAAACTATCCTAACATAATAAAATGACAACCGTGTTACAAAGATGTTATAGACAGTTAATAAAAATATGACAGCAATGCTCGGTTTGCAAAAATGTTATTAGTCTAGTATAATCGGAAACTGTATGTTTGTTGTAAGAAACGTAAACATTTTCCATTTTTATCAATAAAATGGAATAAAAAGTTAATAACCTTCGGATATTCCTATTTTTCGATGGGATGTTTCGAATGCAGCAACCTGTAGCGACGTCTTTTTGACCCACCACGTGTGGGCCTAAAATATTCAATGAAAGGTGTTTGTAATGTATTTTCAAAGTTTGCTAATGAAAGAGGATCTTAACAAGAGCCCGTCAGAGGTCAAACAAGATTTAGAGGATTTGCAGTTTCAGATGTACCGCATGCAAGATAACATTAAAGAAATCTCGAAAAAACATCAAATCATCGGTATTGACCAATCGAAAGATGAAAAATGGGTAATTGTCTCAGCTTTTGATGATGGGAACCAATGTCAAATCATGGTGAATGATTGCGATTCAGCTTATCGAGGTAAATGGGATTTTACACTTCATGCACAGTATAAGGATAAGGATAATGCAATCCATATCGGTGACATTAGAGGACCGGCTAACCAAGGATATGGCTCAATCTGCATGAATCATTTAAAGGAAATTGCTCGCGAACAAAACATTCCTGTAATTACAGGTGATATAGCAAAAAGAGACTGGGACCACGTAGACCGCCTCGTTCATTTTTATGAAAAACACGATTTCGATGTTGAAATCGATCCTACAACAAAATCGGGTGAAATTATTTGGAGAGACTAATCAAAATAAAAAAGGTCTGCTTACCATTATGATGGGGGAAAGCAGACCTTTTTTATGTGGAAAAATAATGATACCATATAGTAAGTAAATCATAAGATACGACTTAGGAGCTTACGCCATGAAAATAATAAATAAAGGTTTGGTCCTTGGGATTGCAGCAATGATTCAAGGATTTGCAATGGCAACTTTTTTATTTCCACATTTTATTCCAACGGGAGGAGCAGCGAGTGTAGCTGTCTTGTTTAATTATGTAGCGAGTATTCCTTTTGATAGTACGCTCTGGGTCCTAAATGCTGGCCTTTTATTTGCAGCAATAAAGTGGCTTGGAAAAGATACAGCCATTTGGACGTTGTATTGTGTCACGGTTACAGCACTCACAATTCGTCTGATCACTCCATTGATTACAAATCCAATTTCACATGTAATCGTCGATTTGATTATAGGTTCTATAATTTTTGGTGTCGGAATTGGGATATTATTTCGAATGGGGGCTTCATCAGGTGGTATGGATATTTTAGCTTTAATTATTTCAAAACTTAAAGGATTTTCACCAGGAAAAACACTTTTTGTTATTAATGGTACGATTTTACTTATGACAGGAATCATTGTAGATTGGAAAATCATCATTTATGCTCTTGTCAGTCAATTTATTAGCACACGTATTATAGATCTCTTATATAAGGTCCAATTACCGAAACGGCAAATTCAAAAACATCATACAGGTACTTTTTAACCAAAAAAGGCGAGAACCCTTAAATGGGATTCTCGCCTTCTTTTGATATTATTTCAGGTGCATTCGTTTTGCTTTAGTTCATTGCAATCCAAACACTCTTCACTTCTGTGTAGTTATTTAAAGCATAGGAACCCATTTCACGGCCAATACCTGATTGCTTGTATCCACCGAATGGAGAAGCTGCATCAAATGCATTATAGCAGTTTACCCATACAGTTCCCGCACGTAAGTTATTAGCAATATAATGTGCTTTTCCTACATCCTGCGTCCAAACTCCAGCTGCAAGGCCATACTCGGAATTATTAGCACGGCTAATTAACTCATCAAGGTCTTCGTATGGCATTGCTGAAATAACAGGGCCAAAGATTTCTTCTTTTGCAATTGTCATTTCATCTTTTACGTTTGCAAAAATTGTTGGAGAAACGAAGTAGCCTTCTTCGTATGGCTTTTGACCACCAACTACTAGTTCAGCACCTTCATTAATCCCTTTTTCGATGTATCCTAAAACGCGATTTTGTTGTTCAATCGAAACAAGTGGTCCGATTTCTGTATCGGAATGCAGACCTGCTCCTTGTTTGATTTTCTCAGCATGGCTTGCCATGTCAGCCACAACATTATCAAATTGTTTCTTTTGGATAAAGACACGTGACCCCGCACAGCATACTTGGCCTTGGTTAAACATAACCCCGTTTAATGCACCAGGAATGGCTTTTGAAAGATCGGCATCTGGTAAAATAATATTTGGAGATTTTCCTCCTAATTCTAATGTTACACGTTTTAATGATTTTGAGGCTCTTTCCATAATGCTTTTTCCGACTTCTGTTGAACCTGTGAATGCGATCTTATCAACCAGTGGATGATCTACAAGTGGCTGACCTGCTGTTTCACCAAAGCCAGGAACGATATTTACAACACCTGCTGGGAATCCAGCTTCTTCCATAAGCTCTGCTAAATAGAGAGCGGAAAGAGGAGTTTGTTCAGCCGGCTTTAATACAACAGTACAACCAGTTGCAAGAGCTGCACCAAGTTTCCACATAGCCATTAACAGTGGGAAGTTCCATGGAATGATTTGCCCTACAACACCTACAGCTTCATGGCGAGTATAGTTAAAGAATGGTCCATTTACAGGGATTGTTTGTCCAACGATTTTCGTAGACCATCCAGCATAATAGCGCATATGTTCAATTGCTAGAGGAATATCTGCATTTGACGTTTCACGAATCGGTTTACCATTATCTAATGTTTCCAATTGAGCTAGCTCATCTTTATGTAGCTCCATCAAATCTGCCAGTTTATACATGATACGGCTTCTTTGGGCTGCGGTCATCTTTTGCCATGGTCCTTCATCAAAAGCTTTGCGGGCTGCTTTTACTGCACGATCAATATCCTCAGGTCCTGCTTCGCTTACAGTTGCTAATACTTCTCCTGTCGCAGGATTGTAGGATTCGAATGTTTTCCCAGAAGCACTTTCAACAAACTCCCCATTGATATAAAGCTTCTTTGTTCCATTTAAAAATGACTCAACCTTTTCTCGTAATGCAAAAATTAATTGGCTCATTTTTTTCCTCCTCTTTGATTAAACTATGGTACAAGCATTATGAAAAACGCTTACAATACTATGTTAACATGTTGAATCTAGCAATCAACCAACTTTTGGTAAAAAATTCAGACAATTAGCGACAGTTTTTTTCGACAAATAAAAAAGAATGATTGGTAATCAATCATTCTTCAATAAATTGTTTCATTATGGAACAATTGTCACTGGACAAGGAGCATCGTGTAACACCTTGTAGCTTACACTTCCAAGGACAGTTCTTTTGATGGCACCAAGTCCTCGATATCCCATCACAATTTGGGTTGCTTGTATATCCCTTGCCTCTGCACATATTTCAATGGCAGGCTCCCCAATTCTTAATTTTGTCTGAGCGGGAATAGAAAAATGTTGTGTTTCCGCTAAAGCAAGGTCAAAAGCAATTTTACTTTCTTCTGTTTGATATTGCCGGATTTGTTCTTGCTTAACAAATCGTTTTACATTTGGAGTATTATAACTTGGCTGGACATTTAATAATACGATTTCAGAGTCATTTTCAACGGCTAGCTGTAATGCAAATTGTAGGGCTTTAATAGAATGTGTAGAACCATCGACTGGAACAAGTAGTCGTTTCATTTAAGAAACCCCTTTCATTTTTTGATGGGGATTGAATCTTTTGTTGAAGGAGTTATATGTGGTTGAATGAATAAAAATCAATCCCTACTTCTATTATAAATGTATTTTGATTTGTGGGGATGTTGTTAACAAATTTGTTGAAATCAAAGGGATAGATGCAATAGAAAAAAGACCCAATCAATCTGATTGAGTCTGCCCATTTTAAGATGCTTTTTCGCATGCCCAGTTGTCTTTGTCGCGGTCGTGTTTGGCTTCATAAGCTGGATGTGTTGATGGCACACCATTCGGATATACTTTACGGAGTTCCGTACAATTTTTATAGGATTCCTCTCCATTACCTGTTGTTGAATGTTTTTTTTGCGCTAAAGGCTTTGATTGTTCAGAATCGAGGTCTCCTTTTGTTGTCCCATTTTCACCGTATGCCCAAAGGCCGATTCCATTCGATCGTGCTTCACGGGCAAACTTTACAAAATAGTCACTATAGGTGACATCCGGCGGGTAGGTTGAAGGTTCGGCATATCCATTTAAAACGAGATGCGCGTTAAACATTCTTGAACGTATCTCTGCTTCGTCCATTACATTTGTTGGAACTGATAACCAGACTAGGCGTAAATATCGATTATAGCGATCTTTATCGGATACATCCTTTTGAATCCACACTTTTTTTCCTTCGAGTTGGGATGTTGTATAGTTGCTTGCCTCTTTTCCATACACTTCATTCCTAGTGGTAGACTCAGGCGTATTTACTCCGACTAAGCGAATCTTCCGGCCGTCTGATAGTTCAACCGTGTCACCGTCAACAACTCTAGAAACAATGACTGCCTCTAAGCCAATCGCTTGCGCTTGTTCGGCCGTTTTTTGTTCAGCCTGTTCTTGTCGTTGATTTTCTTCTTTTGTCTTTTGCGCAGCTTCCTCTTTTTGCCTTGCGTCTTCAGCCGCCTTTTGTTCAGCTTCCTTTTCAGCCTGTTCTTGCTCTTCTTTTTCAGTAGCCGCCTGTTCCTTATCTTCATCTACTTGTTCTGTTGCTTGCTTATTTGAATCTTCAATTTTAGTTTCTTCACCATTTGTCGCGAATACAACAATAAGGGCTATTAGCAAAAGAATTCCTAAACCCCCTTGTAAAAATTTCACTGTCTTACCTCCTATAATTGATCCCTTTTTATTTGCAAGAAAAAAACCATTCTAGTTGACTAGAATGGTTTTAGTAAGATGGAGTTGATGGGAATCGAACCCAC
>NZ_JBALOV010000046.1:12542-21070 GCF_036965045.1 Bacillus sp. JJ1533
AAATTATATCATGAGCTTTATGAATAGACAATGATTTAACTATTTTTTTGCATGAGGATGTCCCTATATTCATATATTTCTACTAAAAAAGTAAATAGACAATCTATTTTAACATGTTAACAATAAGAAAAAAATGGTAAAATTTGATTAAACCAAAAGTGGTGGTGAACCCGTGATTTATTTATATGTATTAGTTTCCTATTTTATCGGAACAATTATGTCTGCTTATGTCGTGACGAAATTTATGAAAGGTGAAGATATCCGCAAACTCGGAAGTGGAAATGTAGGTGCCAGGAATGCTGGTAGATTGCTAGGGAAGAGTGGTTTTGTGTTAACAGCACTAGGTGATGTGCTAAAGGGGATGATTGTTGTTATAGGTGCAAAACAACTTGGATTTTCCTTTGAAATTGAGATTTTGTCACTTATCGCTGTTGTCGTCGGGCATCTTTGGCCGATTACACTCAAATTTAAAGGTGGAAAAGGAATAGCGACAGCTGCAGGTGGTCTCGTTGTCTTAGCCTATCAGCCATTTTTAGTGTTTGCTGGAATCTTTCTCTTTTTATTAGCGATTTTGAGAAGTTTCACAATAGCGGGGATGACGGCCTTTTTTACGATGCCATTTATCTATTGGTATATGGATTACTCAATCCGTGAATGTGTCCTAATTTTTATTGTAATCGCATTATTGCTGTATGCGCACCGAGACAATCTAAAAGAAAGACTAGGGAAAAAAAACAATTAAGTGGAGTGAATACATCATGACATTTGTCTATAAAATAGCTCGGACAAAGCAGGAATTTAATCAAATTCATCGTTTAAATTATAAAACCTTTGTTGAAGAGATTCCACAGCATGACAAAAATGAAGAAAAAATGTTAGTCGATAAATTTCATGATCAAAATACCTATTTAATTTGTGTAAAGGATTCTAAATTAATAGGGATGATTGCTGTAAGAGGAAACAGGCCGTTTTCACTTGATCATAAATTATCTAAACTGGATGAACAACTTCCCGTAAAACCGAAAAAACCATGTGAAATACGTTTACTAGCGGTGGAAGAAGAATATCGTAATAACGGTAGAATCTTTTTTGGACTTGCTCAACTCATGTCTAATTTTTGCTTGAAGGTAGGCTATGATGTTGCATTGATTTCTGGAACAACAAGACAGGAAAAATTGTATCGACAACTTGGCTTTAAACCATTTGCCTCTTTAACTGGAACTGCGGAAGCCTCTTTTTGGCCAATGTATTTAACGAAACAAACTTTTGAAGAATCCTTGGCTGGAAGAATTTTGAAAGAACCAGTTAGCTTTTTACCAGGTCCTATTAAAATTCAGGAAGATGTAAAAGGAGCACTAAAGCAAGAGCCGATTTCACATCGTTCAAATGAATTTCTATTACAAATGAGGTCTGTAAGAGAAAAACTTTGTAGGATGACAAATGCAAAGCATGTGGAAGTATTAGTAGGTTCAGGTACTTTAGCAAATGATGTGATTGCTGCTCAGCTTGCTGTTAGTGGAGGGAAAGGCTTAATCCTTAACAATGGAGAGTTTGGTTCGAGACTAATTGACCATGCTAATCGAGCAGGATTAACTTTTAACAAGTTAGAAAAAGTATGGGGAGTGCCTATTACTGAAGCAGAAATCAAGAAAGAGCTTGAAACTGGTGATTATTCTTGGCTTTGGGCCGTTCATAGTGAAACTTCTACGGGTATGCTGACAAACGTCCAACGTGTTAAAGAAATCTGTCTTACAAACAAGGTAAAGCTTTGTCTTGACTGCATCAGTACGGTTGGTGCAGTTAAACTTGATTTTCAAAATGTATATTTTGCTTCGGGAGTTAGCGGAAAAGCAATTGGCGGATATACGGGATTGTCATTTGTTTTCCATAATCATGAAATCAAACCAAACCAGTCCATTCCAAGATATCTTGATCTCGGTATGTATGCATACTATGACAGCATTCCTTATTCCCATTCTTCGAACATGCTTGAGGCATTATATGAAGCACTACAAAAATATCAAAATGATGAATACTATTTGGAAATCAAAGAGAGATATAAGATGATCCGGGAGTACATAGAAGGTCTAGGACTGCAGATTTTAACAGCATCCGAATACTCGTCACCCGCAATCATGACTATACTGTTACCAGAATATATCCCTACAAAGGATTTTGGTGATGATATGGCGTTACAAGGATATTACCTACATTACGAAAGTCGCTATTTGCAAGAAAGGAAATGGATTCAAATCTCTTGCTTAAGTCACTATAATCAAAAGAAAATTTTAAAAATGCTCCACATTTTTGAACTTCTATTAAATCAATATGCAATAGCTGGAGAGCCTTCAAACTAGAGGGTTCTTTTTTTTATCCAGTTCTTCGCATCTAGCACATCGGGGGCTTTTCGCTTTACTTTCTGTAACATTTCTTACCAGTATCCGTCTAAGTGGAAAAGGGGTGAGATGAATGAAGAAAAGATGGATGTTTTATCTGGCTTCGGTTATTTTGATAACTGCAATGACAACGATATTTAGTACTTCAAGGCCGACAGTTGTAAGCCAAGTGGACACTGATTTACAACCAGTTACAAAAGAAAAGCTAACAGAAATCTTCCAGGAAGCGATTAAAGAGGAGAAACGTAATCGAAGGTTTAGCTTTTTCGCAAGGGATACAGCACAACAGGAAATGTCAGGATCAACTGAATCCCCTGCAGCTGATAGTGCGGCAAAAGGAGGAAGCGAGCATTCAGACACAAATATTCAAGTTCAAGGTGTTGATGAAGCAGATATCGTAAAAACCGATGGTGAATATATCTATCAACTTGTTGATGGAAAATTAAATATCATTAAAGCAGCACCTGCGAGGGAAATGCAGGTAATCACAACAATTCCTTATTCTCCATCATTTTCACCAAGCCAAATGTTTTTATATGAAGACAAACTAGTCGTGATTGGATATTCATTTCAGGATATTAGACCAAAAGAAACTCCAAACTCACGTAAGATGATCTATCCAACTACGCATTATGAAGCAACAACAGCCATTGTTTATGATATAAAAGATCCAAAAGATCCTGAGGAAATACGTAGAGTGGAGGTAGAAGGAAGCCATTTGACATCACGCAGAATCGATAACTATGTGTATCTAGTGGCGAGTCACTATCCGTACTATTGGATTATGGAAGATACGAAAGATGAAGACATCGAACTGAGACCACGCTTCTCAGATACAGCAAATAATGAGGAAAGCTCCTTTGTACCATATGAAAAAATTCAATATATCCCTGGGTCAAAAGAGGCTAATTTCACCTTAATTGCTGCTTTCGATTTGGATGATCCCAACAAAGAGGCTTCGATTACTTCATATTTAGGCAGTGGAAATCAATTATATATGTCGAAGGAAAACATTTATCTAGCAGTTGCAAACTATCAGGCCATGCCATTTATAGAGGGTGGCTCGGATTCACCTGATACAAATGTCTACAAGTTTTCAGTGGATGGAGACAAAGTCGAATTCCATCGTTCAACTGAAGTTCCAGGAACGATTCTCAATCAATTCTCGATGGACGAATATAATGGCACCTTCCGAGTAGCCACAACGAAAGGGAACACTTGGAACAACAACAAACCTTCCGGAAACAATTTGTATATTTATGATGAAAATCTAAAGCAAATTGGTTCATTAAGTGATTTGGCACGTGGAGAGCGAATCTATTCCGCTCGATTTATGGGGGAACGTATTTATATCGTTACCTTTAAACAAGTCGACCCGTTATTTGTAATTGATGCGAGTAATCCAAAAAAACCAGAGGTGCTTGGCGAGCTGAAAATACCAGGCTTTAGTAATTACCTCCATCCATATGATGAAAACCATATTATTGGCTTTGGACAAGATACTAAGGTAGTGGCTGATAAAACAACAAATAGTGAGCCTATGGTTTATACAGATGGTGTTAAAATTTCGTTATTTGATGTCCGTGATGTAAATAACCCAAAGGAGAAGTTCACAGAAAACATTGGAGGACGTGGAACTTACTCTCCATTAAATTACGACCATAAAGCTCTTTTATTCAATAAGGAAAAAGGAATTTTTGCTTTTCCGATTACTGTCTATCAAAACCAAGAAGGGAAAATGTATGAACAGCGATTCGAATTCCAGGGAGCATATGTATACAATATACATTTAGAAGGAATTGATTTAAAAGCGAAAATTTCACACGATTCTGGTTCATATGAAACATGGGAAGGGGAAATACAACGTGTGTTAACAATCGGCAATACAATGTATGCTATCTCACCAACTATGATTTCTGCATATGACATCAACAATTATAAGCAAATTGGAGAAGCCTCCTTACGCTAAAGGGTAGAATTTTCTTCTATCCTTTTTATGCATTTATCTTATATACTATATAAGATTATAAAAGAAATGAAGGGACATACATGAATCAACCAAAAATTAATCCATACTTCGTGTTGGCAATTGGTGTCGTTGCAGTATCGACGTCGGCCATTTTTGTAAAGCTAGCAAATGCACCCGCACCTGTTATTGCGTTCTACCGACTATTTTTTACAGTCTTACTGATGTTTCCTGTTTTTATATGGAAATATCGAAATGAATTAAGGGACATTACCAAAAAAGATTGGCTCTTTTCCACAATCTCAGGTGTGTTTTTAGCTCTCCATTTTATCCTTTGGTTTGAATCGCTCAACTACACATCCGTAACAAGTTCAACCGTATTAGTGACGATGCAGCCCGTTTTTGCTTTCATCGGAACTTATTTCCTATTTAAAGAAAAAATAAGTTTAGGTGCGATCTTAAGCACCTTTCTTGCTTTAGGAGGAAGCATCATCATTAGTTGGGGTGATTTCCGAATTAGTGGCAGTGCTTTATACGGTGACTTCTTGGCAATCGTTTCATGTGTAATGGTCACAGCCTATCTTTTATTTGGGCAAACGGTACGAAAGCGGGTAACACTTGTCACATATACTTTTGTTGTGTACAGCATTAGTACGATAACGTTATTTTTATATGTAGTGATATTTAAATATCCGTTAGGCGGATATGCTGGTCAAGATTGGATGTACTTTTTACTTTTAGCAATCGTTCCAACTTTACTTGGTCATAACCTTTTCAATTGGTCATTAAAATGGGTAAGTACTTCGACTATATCAGTAAGTATTCTATTTGAACCAGTTGGAGCAGCCATCTTAGCTTATTTTATACTTTCGGAAAAAATAATCCTTACACAGATTATGGGGGGAGTCATTATTGTAGTCGGTATTTGGTTGTACTCCATAGGTGAAAGGAAGAAAAGTAAGCAGGTTTCATTATCAGAACAAAGTATAGGGTAAAAAGATAAGCCATGTCTATCCATTGTAGACATGGCTTATCTTTTATGCGTATTTTCGAGTCATCCATAAAGCGCCAACACCCAAAATCATGAAGAATGCACCAACTAAAAGAAGGTTCGTATATGGGGTAGCGGTAATAGGAAGCTTATTCCCTTGTACTTTAATGCTCATTTCTGTTGCAAGCGTTGCAACAGTTAGGAGTTTTTCTCCGCGCTCAATGATAAAATCAGAAGCTAGCATTTCCTCTGAAACTTTGAGATCCAGTAGGTATTCATCATTAGCACGATATAACTCAACAAGGAGTTCTGCACCATCAAGTGTGTCCATTTGAAGTAGCTTAGTATAAGCAATAGCTTCTCTAGTTCCATCCTTTAATAGAAAGTATCTTGGTTGCAGCTCAAAAACTTCAATCATTTTGTCATACATCACAAGAAGCTCTTTTTGCTGTTCGGATGACAATCCTTCTGTATTATTATAGGAAAAGTATCGCTCTAAATTAGAACTTATAGATTTCATTTTCCCCTCAAGATTCACATCATTAAGGCTTAAAAAATGTAAAAACAATCCGTCTATCTCATCTTCCGTTAACCCAATCTCTGAAAGCAACCGCTCTGCTTCTACCAAAACCTCAGCATGATTTAAATAAAAATCAACTGTTGTCTCAAGATCCTTAATGAATAAATAATCTTCTACCGACTCCCCAAAACCACCAAGGATATGGTGCAACTCATCCTCATTTATATTATGTTTGGTTAATAAAGTCTGTACATTCTCATTATTCACTGGTTCACCTAGGTAGGAAACTAGTTCATTCATACTTGCGAAATCCTGTAAGGACAAATCATAAACTGCCAAATAATTCTCGAGCTCATCTTCAGTTAATCCGGTCTGTGTTGTATACTTCTTTAATTCCTCAGGGGTAACCTCAGCGAACACTCCAATAGACAAAAACGCAAGCTGGAATAAAAAAACAACCCCAACTAGTAAAAACTTCTTCATTCCTCTTCCTCCAAGCCAATATATTCATAGGTGTAGTATTTTCATCTTTTACCAAATAATGCATGCCAAGGAGGAATTTAATGAAAAAACATATATATATATAATGCAGTGAAATGATGTTAGTTGATCTTAAATGTTTTTGCGGTTTCATGAATAATCTCTAGGTCGGCTTTAAAATCCGAACCTCCAAAATAGCCGGGAGTAACTGCGTGAAAATACAAATCATAGATAACCTCTTGATCATCGGGTTGGATGAAATAATGGACAGTCTGAATTGCATGCATTTGTTTAACATGGAAAAGGACTCGTTGGGTCGGTTCTTGGAAGTCTTCCATCACATCATTCTCAAATATACCAGGCTGAGACAAAAGTTCCTGTTTTATTTCGGTGTTAATCTTCTTTACCCCACCAACCTCTGTCCCATTTTTTAGAAAAACATGTGTATCACCTTGTTCTTCTATACTCATTTCTTTTGGAAGATTGATTGTAAATGAAAAAATTGGCTCTCCGTGTATGGGTTCCTCTTTAAAGATGGAATAGTAAGAGTATGTTCCAATCCCAATTACAAGAAATAAAAACATTACACCCGATACCAGGGACATAAAGAATCGGTTAGAAACCAAACTGTTCTTTGTCCTAGTATTGCTTGTTCTGATAAGCTGAACAATTCTGGTTCTCTGTGCTTCATTTAATTGAAACTTTGGAAATGATTTATTTGGGAAGGAATTCTTCATAATCTTTTTCCTCTCCTTTATTAATAGAGTTAAGATTTTTTTGTAAAGCTTTAACAGCTCGATGGTATGTCAATGAAACTTTGTGAGTAGACCATCCTAAGACAGCAGCTGTTTCTTCAACACTTAGTTCTAAAATTAATCTTGAAACAAGAACCTCTTTATAAGATTGTTTTAAAGAAAGGATTGTATCGTGTATATCAGAAAGAACTTCGTCTAATAGTAGAGCTCTCTCTGGATTAGATGGATCAATTGGAATTTGTCTTTTTCCAAGTAGGTCAAAAGGTTGAAATGTCAGCAGTCGCTTTCGACGATTTTTATCAATTACTAAATTCCTTGCAATGGCAAGTAACCATGTCTTAGGGTTGGAACGTTCCTCAAAGGAATGAAATGATTTGATTGCTTTCAAAAATACCTCCTGAACATAATCATCAACGTCAATGGACCCTGTGTAGTAAATAAGGAAACTATAAACATCATTTCCATACTCATAAAACCATTTCTCAATTTGACTAACATGTTTCAAACGTCGTACCCCCTTTGTGTTTCCTTTCTATAATAGACGATCGAGACAGCAACTTCTTTCATAATAAAAGTAAAAAGTCTTGGAAAACTGAAAAACTGACAACCATAAATGATTGTCAGTACGGATTAGGAAATTACCTTAATAAAAAGAACTAGCAAAAAAACTAAAAACGAAGGCCATAATAATAGACGAAACAAAGGTTATGAAAGTACTTGCTTCAATTCTTCCCTCGTTATTACTTATCCTCAATCCTTCTATATAAACAAATGAAAACAAAAATAAACACATCGCTAATGATAAAAACATTCCAACTGCTTGTAGGAACTCAAAAATCAAGGTCTTTCCTCCTTCCATATTATTTTTAATAAAATATATGAGTAAATCTAGTAAATATGATTAAAATAATAGAGGCAGCAAAAGAAAGATATAGAAAATATTAAAAAATAACATTACAAATAAAGTATTTCATTAAAAAAATATATACGGTATAATATTTATTATCTTTTCTATTGATAAAAAGATAGAGAAAAGAGATTTGGTTTTATCGAATCTTTTTTTAAAAAAGGACTTGCAATAGTTTTTAAGTGATGGTATATTATTTCTTGTCGCTAAAATAGGCGGCACGAAATAAATGAGTGAAAAACACGAAAAAATTTTTTTGAAAAAGTGGTTGACACTCAAAAACGAAAATGTTATATTAGAAAAGTCGCTTCTAAGAGGCGAGTCAAAAAGTTCTTTGAAAACTGAACACAATACAAGCGTCAACGTTTTAATTCTAAGTAACAAATTATTGAGCAATCAATACTCTTATTGGAGAGTTTGATCCTGGCTCAGGATGAACGCTGGCGGCGTGCCTAATACATGCAAGTCGAGCGAACCTGAGGGAGCTTGCTCCCAAAGGTTAGCGGCGGACGG
>NZ_JBALOV010000047.1:0-20446 GCF_036965045.1 Bacillus sp. JJ1533
GTATTGTAGTTATTATTCTTTTCTCTTCATTAATAAAACTGTTAATCTTATACCTTCAGTTCATAAAAAAGTTTAATGTAAACCTAGATTTAAAGTTCGATTATTTATTAGTACTATCATTAATCAAAGAGAGTACTCCCTTAGCAATTGCGTCGGCAGCAGCTTTATTATATACAAAGATAGATCAAATAATGATTGGTGCAATGTTAGGAGTTTATGAAGTTGGGGTGTACTCAATATCAAACAAGATGATTATGGTTGTTGCTATCGCAATAGGTCCTGTTCAAATTTCAATATTTCCCAAAATGCTTGATTGGTATAATAATAACAAAGAATTATATTATACAAGGTACCAGTTTATTACTAGTATTATAACCTGGTTTTATATAATCGGTACAATTTGTTCCTTTTTAGTATTACCTTATCTATTTAATAGTATATTCAGTAAAGACTATTTAAAAAGTCTAGATGTTTTCTATATTCTAGTCCTAAGTACATTTTTTATGTACAATGCCACATTAAGAAGTAGTCATTTTACAATAACAGGGAATTCGAAAATTTTGATGATTTCCCAAATATTTGCCGTTTTTATCAATATTATATTAAATTACTTTATGATACCAAAGTTTGGGGTGTTTGGTGCTGCCTACGCAACTGTTATTACACAATTTATTTCTCTGTTTTTGTCAAATCTTTTCTTTAAGGAGGGAAGAGAAATATTTTGGTTACAATTAAAAGGCATAAATCCAATGAATATCATAAAGATGAGATAATTATTATAAAGGGTAATTGCTGTTTTTTGATAAAAACATAGTGTGAATGTTAAAAACTCTTGCAAATAGAACTTCTTGCTTTTTCAATTATCACTAAAACGTTTTTCTATTTTATAAAGGATATATTATAAAGAGACTTCATATCAATTTGTAAATATTTAGCCTCGGTGTTTTGTAAAGAGAAAATATATAGCATAGGAGAATATAAATGGAAAACAAAAAAAAATTAAAAGAAATTCAACTTGGACGTTTTTTATTAAGTGAAGAATCAGCTTCTTTTATAATAGCTGAGATTGGAAATAATCATAACGGGAGTCTAAATCTCGCAAAAAGGTTAGTTGATGAGGCAGTTACGGCTGGTGCAGATTGTGCGAAATTTCAATTAAGAGATTTAGATTCACTATATAAAAATAAAGGTAATGCCAATGATGCAAGTGAGGATTTAGGGTCACAATATACACTTGATCTGCTTTCAAGATTTCAGTTATCAACCGATGAAATGATAGAGGTATTTGATTATTGTAAAGAAAAAGGGATACTTCCACTTTGTACGCCATGGGATCTTAGAAGCTTAGATGTACTAGAAAGTTATGGTATGGAAGGATACAAGCTTGCATCAGCTGATTTAACAAATCATGAACTTTTAAGAACTATGGCTAAAACAGGAAAGCCTTTAATATGCTCAACGGGTATGTCTACTGAAGGTGAAATTGCTGAAGCAGTTAACATTTTAAACGAGGAAGGTGCTCAGCATGTTATTTTACATTGTAACTCTACATACCCTGCACCATTTAAAGATGTTAATTTAAATTATCTAGATAGATTAAAAGAATTAACAGGAAGTTTAATTGGATATTCTGGGCATGAAAGAGGTATATATATTTCAATTGCTGCAGTTGCAAAAGGGGCTAAAGTGATTGAAAAACATTTTACACTTGATAGAAATATGGAAGGAAATGACCATAAAGTCAGTCTCCTACCTAATGAGTTTAAAGAAATGGTAGAAGGTATTCGTCAAGTTGAACTATCTCTAGGAACTTCACAAGAAAGAATAATGTCACAAGGTGAAATTATTAATCGTGAAAATTTGGCAAAAAGCCTTGTGATCAATTGTGATTTAAAAGAAGGAGAAATTATCCTTGAACATATGATTGAAACTAAAAGCCCAGGTAAAGGATTACAACCAAACAAAAAAAATGAACTAATAGGAAAAATAGCAAAGAAAGACTTTAAAGCTGGAGATTTTTTCTTTGAATCTGACTTGCAAGATGAAATTATAAAAGCAAGAAATTATGATTTCCCTTTAAAATGGGGTGTTCCTGTTCGATACCATGATTTCAAAAAGATCTTAGAAAAAACGAATCCAGATTTATTAGAGTTTCATTTAAGTTATAAGGATTTGGATGAAAATATTGAAGATTATTTTGAAGAAGTATATGACATGGACTTTGTTGTACACATGCCCGAACTTTTTGCGGGTGACCATATATTAAATTTATGTTCGCTAGATGAAGAATACAGACAACATTCTATTAGTGAAATGCAAAGAGTAATCAATATAACAAGAAAGTTAAAAAAATATTTTAAAAAATCAACTGTTCCAATGATTGTTACAAATTTGGGTGGTTTTACTGAAAATGAACCACTTGAGCCCATGGATAGGCAAAAATATTATGACTTAATTGAAAAAAGTTTGAAAGATTTAGATACAAATGGTGTAGAGATAATTGCACAGACAATGCCACCTTTCCCTTGGCATTTTGGTGGGCAAAGATTCCACAACCTATTCATGGATCCAACTGATACATTTGAATTTTGCGAAAAGAATAACATGAGGGTATGTTTCGATATTTCGCATTCAAAACTAGCATGTAATCACTTTGGTTGGTCATTTGAAGAATTTGTAAGGGAAATTGGTCCTATCACAGGTCATTTACACATTGTAGATGCAAAAGGTATTGATGGCGAGGGCCTCCAAATCGGGGAAGGCGATATAGATTTTAATTCTTTAGCAATGTTACTAAAAGAATTTGCTCCTCAAGCATCCTTTATTCCTGAAATATGGCAAGGTCATAAAAATGATGGGGAAGGTTTTTGGATTGCTCTAGATAGATTAGAGAATGCTTTTAAATAATTTAACAATATTTTTTTAATAAAGTTTTTTTGCTATCAATAAGCATTTTATTACTTTTGTGTAAAACGTGAGGGAGGATATCATGAAGTTAGTATTATTATCTGGCGGGTCTGGAAAAAGGTTATGGCCACTTTCTAATGATGCAAGGTCAAAACAATTTTTAAAGGTCATGCGAGATAAACAGAATAACCAAATTTCAATGTTGCAAAGAGTTTGGGGACAACTAAAAAGAACAGGATTAGCAAAGGAATCTTTAATTTCAACAAGTGTAGCGCAGGTTGAGATGATAAAGAGCCAAATAGGTATTGATGTCCCACTCCTTACAGAACCGGAAAGAAGGGATACTTTTCCTGCAATAGCATTGGCAGCAACATATTTATTTTCTGAAACGGGTTGTAGCTTAGATGAGATAGTTGGGGTATTGCCGGTCGACCCATATGTGGATGACAGTTTTTTTCTAAAAGTGAAAGAAATGGAAGAAGTGCTTACTCTATCAAAAGCTGATATAGCATTAATAGGGGTGACGCCTAATTATCCGGCGGAAAAGTTTGGATATATTGTTCCGAAAAATGACAACTTAAATAATTATAAAGATGTTGACTATTTTATTGAAAAACCTGAAGAACAAAAAGCAAAGGAGTTAATTGAAAAGAATGCTTTGTGGAATTGTGGTGTCTTTGCTTTTAAACTTGGTTATTTAATTGATATTTTAAAAGAGAAAAATATACCAACTGATTATAATAAATTATTATCTAATTACAATTATATGCCAAAGAATAGCTTTGACTATGAAATTGTAGAAAAAGCAAACAAAATAATCACCTTAGAATATGAAGGATACTGGAAGGATCTTGGTACTTGGAATTCTTTAACAGAAGAAATGTCTACAAATTTATTGGGTAAAGGTGTTATTTCAGAGGATGTATTTAATACCAATGTTGTAAATGAATTAGATATACCTATAACTGTAATTGGTGTAAGTAACGCGATTATTGCTGCTAGCCCAGATGGCATACTTGTGTCTGAGAAAGACTCAAGCCAAAGAATTAAAGAATATATAAGTGATTTTGATGGTCGTCCGATGTATGAGGAATATTCATGGGGATGGTATAGAGTTTTAGAATATACTAAGTATGTAGCTGGTAACGAAGTTCTGATTAAGCGAATTGGAATAAATGCAGGGAAGAATATGAGTTATCAGATGCATTTTAAAAGAAGTGAAAATTGGACAATAACTAAAGGTGAAGGATTTTTTGTTATTGATGATAAGCTAATTCATATCAGGTCTGGTGATATAATACAAATTCCAATAGCCTCTAAACACTCTGTTCAAGCAATAACAGATATGGAGATTATTGAGGTGCAAACTGGTACTGAACTAGTTGAAGCTGATAAACATATCATAGCAGATAGCTGGGATGATATTGTTAATGCCTGCAAAGGTGAAAGTGGTGAAAAA
The DNA here is from genome assembly GCF_036965045.1 of Bacillus sp. JJ1533. Classification (NCBI taxonomy): domain Bacteria; kingdom Bacillati; phylum Bacillota; class Bacilli; order Caryophanales; family Bacillaceae; genus Bacillus; species Bacillus sp. JJ1533. The sequence goes on from NZ_JBALOV010000047.1 coordinate 4,367, forward strand.
ATCTCCAATCAAAAAAATTCTGTTTTAAATAGTTAATGAAAAAATGATATGAGTTACATACATTGGAAAACAAGGGGATGGTTACAACTATCCCCTGTTTTTTTTCAATCAGAAACTAAATTGTGTTTTCATCTTTCCCTATTGCACTTTATGAAACTCAATTCTTGAAAAGTTTTTAAGAATAGAAGGAGTATAGAACAAAACATAGAATAAGTAATTTGAACTAGTACCCTCGGTATATACAAATCTCCTTTGTTACTTCTTTTTATCAACGGTCCAATCATCCAAATACATTTAATACAATTAATTTTCATCACAATATCTATTTATTTGGAGGATTTTATGTTTAAAGTGATTTGAAGGGGCGCCTGAACAACTTGGAAAAATATATATTTTAAAGGAATTTAGGAGATTTGTCCTTTAGGCCTGTAATCTTCTTGGAACATTTCTTTTTTATTCAACCAGTTTTACCCAGATCCTCTGAAATCACTACTGATACCTTGTCACGATTACTCCATCTACGTTATTTCCTGAAATCTCATATTGGGAAAAGATCGGTTCTACCATTTCGAGTGTTTCTGGAACAGGGTGGTATGAGATAACGTATGTTTTTTCGCCATAAGTTGTCTTCACGGTCATTTCCATTTTCAGATATTCAATGTATTCCTCCAACACAAACTTCTTTTCTTTCATAAGTACACTATGAGGCAAACCCACATACCGGAAGTGCCAAGGTTCATATTCAATTCCGGTAATATCTATTTTGTCCCTTGGATATCGCAAAATAAACCCGTATTTCCACGCATTTTCTTCCATCCATTTGCCTTCTGGTGCATACTCCATTTTCATTAGGGTAGATCCCACATCAATTGATAATCCTAGATTATGTTCACTATACCCTGGTGGCAAAGCGTAGCTAGATCCGATCTCTTTATAGAGTTTTGCTTGTTCTTCAAAGTTACGAAATCCATTATTCAAAGAAAAGTGAACTAATCCATCCTTTTTCGCTGCCTTTATTAACTTTGAAAATTGGAGTCCTGCCTCTTTTGATAGAGAAATAGAATTAATGCTTGTCCCGAATTGTTTCCTCATTTCCGATATTGCAGATAATGGTACAATATCTTCTATTATACTATTTTGTTTAATCGGAAATGAATTGTTGACTAATAGCAAGTCTCCTTGAAAAATATGATTTTCGTTTATATCAATGGTTTTGATTTTCTTTATTGGAGACTCTCTTTTAATCATATTGGAAACAATTTTTAGTTCAGGCTGTGTTCCTTCATATTGCTGAAGGAAAGGACTAGAGACCACAGAAGTAGCAGCTATAATCAAACTCAAGATTGATAGTAATAATATCCACTTTTTCCTCCGTTGCATTTTTTCGCCCCCTTTACTTAATCCAATTGCATTTGAATCTTCGGTATTCCTTTTACTACAAGAGACGTATGAGATTTTGGTAAGTAAGACTCGGTATTGACTGTATGATTATCTTACATTTTTATTAAATTTGTTACTATGGTATTCAAGCTTATTTAACATTTTTTCTCTAATTTTTGGATCCCTAGCGTCTTTGGTCAAACGTGCATAATATTTCATATTAAGTAAATGCCAATATTTTAAAAACATTTTATTGCCACCTTACAATAAACTTATAATTATTATATCGACAAAAGTCGACAATTTTTAATGTCTTATGGCATGACCCTCGGAGATGCAAAGTTTTAGAGACAGAGGTACGGACAGGTTCCTCGTCCCAGAACGGAGATTATTAAGGAAAAGGAATATTGGTACTATTAATTTTCTGTCAACTGTACCCTTTACAGGGTGCCGTTTTCATTACAAAATGTTTCATTCCTATTATAAATATTAAAAATCAGCGCATGCTGTTTCTTTTTCTAAAGATAAACTTTATAATGCCCACTATATGGTTTTTTAAGGGGATATGATACTTCTAGCTTAAGGAAGGAGATTGTTTATGAAAAAAATGTTGTTTACATTCATAACATGTCTAATGGCCGTAGGTTTAGCAGCATGCGGAGGAAATGAAGAAAGTAAAGAAGCCAAAAATGATGATAAAGCAAAAACAGTGGAAACCGATCAACAGAAAGAACAGCAAAAGCAAATGGAAGACATGCAAAAGAAATTAGAAGCACAGCAAATAGATGAAAAGAAAACTGTTGCTATTGTGAATGATCAAGAAATTTTAGGTAGCGATTATAATGGCGCTTTAGCGTCAATACAAGGACAAATGCAACAAATGGGACAAGATCCGACTTCTAAAGAAGCTGCAGAGGAAGTGAAAAACCAAACAATAGACAGCTTAGTCGCACGAACATTGCTTCTTCAAGAGGCAGATAAAAAAAGCTATAAAGCTTCAGAGGCAGATATTAAGAAGCAGCTGGACCAAATAAAAAACCAGTTTAAATCAGAAAAAGAATTCCAAGATGCTCTCAAAAAATCCGGCATGGATATGAAAACAATTGAAACTCAAATTGCTGAAGGAATTAAGCTTCAACAGTACATTGAGAAAGAAGTGCCTGCTGGTGAAATAACTGATGAAGAAATACAAATAGCGTATGATGAATATGCAGAACAAGGAAAGAGTTCTGGACAAGACATTCCAAAGCTTGAAGAAGTAATACCGCAAATCAAACAATCTCTTCAACAGCAAAAACAGCAGGAAAACCTCGCTCAACAAGTGGAAGAGTTAAAGAAAAATGCGAAGATTGATATTAAGATTTAAGATGTTACACAAAATTTTACAGAGACTCGGGGCTGCTAATTAACGCCCATCAAACGAAAAGAAGATGGATCTCTACACCATGTAGGGTTCGTCTTCTTTTTTATTTACTATTTTAAGTGATATTTATGAGGCCTTGTATAGCAGCCACTACACATACATTCGACCCTACTATACTTTATCTCCGCTAAATCTGTTTTATGCTTTTACATCCACATAAGAATTGTGTCGAAATTACTCTAACGATGGAATTCCTATAGTATAATTTACCTATAGTTAATTAAATGCTTAGATCTAAAGGACAATACTTTAAAAAGATTAGCATGCGCATCATTGAGGTTTGGATGCTCACAAATATTAGGACAATATAAAAATATCAAACATCCTAAAAATGTAATCTACTTTTATTTGTGCCAATCGTAGAGGAAATGAAAATAGACTTGAGCCCTTAAAGACTGATTTTATAGAGAAGGTAAAGTGTAGGGGGAAATACCATGAGTAAAAAAGATGAAGCATTAACACAATTTGAGAGTGTATTGGTTGAACTAAAAAAGGGCCGAGAAGAAAGTGCTGCTACTGCTGCTGTAGGACAGAGTAGAGAAAACGCCAATATCTCGGGAGCATTATTTAAGCTCATTTTTAAATTTTGGGGAGTAAAGATTTTTTTAATAATTACATTGCTTCTCATAGTCATCGCATCCGGAAGCTTTTGGTTATTCTCCGGAAGTACGTTTAAAAAGGAAAGTACAGCATTTGTAGAGAAAGTCCAAGAATTAGCAACGCTTGCAACGGCAGAAGCCCATGTAACAGCAGTCATTGAGGAAGAGGATAATAAGCTGTTCGGAAATGATATTTCGGTTAATCTACCAGGTACAAAGAGAGAGATCATGTTAATTGTTCCTGCCACAGTCATTGCTGGAGTTGATCTTAAAGGGATAACTTCAGATGATATAAAAGTCAATGATAATGAAAAGGAGATAGAAATTGTCCTGCCACGAGCCGCTCTTATACAGGAACCAGCAATTCAGATGAATAAGGTGAGAACATTCTCAGACGAAGGATTATTCCGTGGGGAAGTCAAGTGGGATAAAGGATTTGACTTAGCAGCAGAAGCACAGGAGAAAATCAAAGAGGAGGCCATTGAAGTAGGCTTATTAGAAACAGCAGAAAAAAGTGCAGAAAAGGTCCTTAAAGGATTTTTTAGCAACCTGGGCTATACTGTGAAACTAACATTTAGGGAAGTATGATTTTGATTATATGCAAATTCCACAAGTAAAGAGTTTGCCCAAGGAAAAAATGTTACATGAGTGTATATGACGTATGCTCCTTAATTACCGCTTTAAGTGACGATGTTACCCTTTGCCCTATATTAAGTTATTTGATTCTATAAAGCAAAATGACATACTGACCTATATTCAAATTAACATTTGTTTATGAATACTTTAGGAAATGTTACTATTAATAAAACTATAAATGAAAGGATGGCTATGTAATGCGTTTAAAGGGAAAAAAGATTATCGGTCTTATTCATCACGACTTTGAAGATCTAGAATTATGGTACCCAGTTTTGAGGCTTAGAGAAGAAGGTGCTATTGTTGATCTTGTTGGTGAAGAGCCGAAGCAGAAATATATAGGGAAGTATGGTGTCCCCGCCGTTTCTGATTTTGCGTATGGTGATATAAAGGCAGAAGATTATGATGCGATTTTAGTACCGGGAGGTTGGGCACCAGATAAAATTCGTAGGTTTCCCGAGGTATTATCTATGCTACAGCAAATGAACGATGCCGAAAAGCCAATCGGACAGATTTGTCATGCAGGTTGGGTATTGATCTCAGCTAAGATATTGGAAGGAAAAAAAGTTACGAGTACGCCAGGAATTAGGGATGACATGGAAAACGCAGGTGCGGTTTGGTATGACGAACCTGTTGTGACCGATGGACATCTTGTATCAAGCCGCCGTCCACCAGACCTACCAGATTACATGAGGGAATTTATTAATGTCTTAGCACAAAAATAGTAATGAGTTACAGTGCTAGACCCCCGACAAAGATAAAGTTTTATAGTTTTAAAGTAGTTAAGGAGATCTATCCTTTTGGGGTGCCTATAATTTTACGGGCACCATTTCTTTTTTTGTAGACCCCCAACAGGGGATGTGAATTTAAGATTTTATTAGTCTATGATTAAGCTGGTTACAACGAATACGATGTTTTAGTCAATAAACTGGACGAGACTCTATAAGATAAAATTATATTTGTAAGTTGTAACGAAGAAGTTGTTGTGGAGAAAGTGTGAAAAACCCACAGACAATCGAGTCGTTAATTTCTAAAGATAATTTTTAAAAAATAAGTACCCAATATGATGGTTTTAGTTCGTCAAAGAAATTAGCCGCAAAAGAATTTCACGATAAAGTAGTAAACGAGGAAATCGAACTTGAGCAGGAAACAGTTTCTAATATCAAACTTAGTTTAAAACATTAAATATAGTAGTGTGCAATTCAAAGTTATAATAGCTGCCATTTATCCTGATACTAGACAGAAAAAGAAAGCATGTTCGTCTGTCTAGTATCAAGGGGACTTTTCTATAGGAAGTTGAAAAAACGTATGATATTGCATTTGTGAAAAGAGCTGTTTATCTAGAAAACTATGCGAATACTGCAATTTTACGTGCGATTGATTCTGTTAAACGAGATGCTACTTTTGGAACAGCCCATTTAATAATGGGTGTTAACACCGCACCTGATATACCGCCAGCATGAACTTCCACTGTACAAGTCATTGTTGTTTTACCATTAATCTCTGCTGCAGTAAATTGACCGCTTCCTGTAAAATTATCCGATAAGCCTTTTAGCTCAAACTTAATATTCGAAGGTTCATTCCATTCGGTTATATCGATCTGCGTTTGTACAGTCTTTTTAATCCCTTTTACACTACCTTCAAATGTCCAAATCGATTGCTTGTCATTGATGATTTCATGTTCTTTATAGGCCGGTACTGCCGTTGCCCACTTTTCAAGATCGCTAACATAATCCCAAACTGCTTGTGCATCAGTTGGAATTTCTACTATATGTGTCCCTGTCGCCATTATGATTCCCACTTTCACTATGTATCAATGGTAAATTTATATTTCTACAAAAGTTAATTATTACATAAAATATATAATCTTACATCTCTTGATTTGGGGTAAAGCACGTTATAGTACAAGCATTTTATTCGACTACAGATAGTTGAGGTAAATTAGACAGTATGGTGCTATTTTTTCACGTTAACCTGTACTAATCATGAAATTACATTTCAATCAAACGTTTGATTGGCAGTTTAACGCAACAGCAACAAGCTTTTTAAAATTCAAACAAACGATTGAATGAATGACTTTTCGGGTGGGCCAAAACCGCTGTTATAGTGGCGAAATGTGATAAATTAGTATTTTAGCATAGTGGATGAGAAGCGGGTTCAGCTTTTCACCTCTTTTTATCACAATCTGTCTTAGACCTCCCCAAACAGGAAGTCCCTAACACATTTTTAAAAATCTAAATAACTTTATATTACAGATGTTTGAATTCCTTTTTTGGAGTAGGTGGTATAAAATGGGTATGGGATTTTTAAAATACATAAACTCCCTCATTGAATAAATAACTAATAAGTAATACAATTACCTATAAAGTAAATCAAAGGGGATAAATTATGTGATTATAGAAGTAAAAGAAGAGAACGCACATATTTTGGAATGTTTTTCATCTAGTACTAGGATTAAGATTATTAGTCTTTTAAGTGAGAAATCTTACAATATTAAGGAAATTGCAGAATTATTAAATATATCACCGGGGATTGTAACTCGTCATGTTATAAAATTGGGAGAAGCCGGAATTATTCGTTTTGAGAACATTCCTGGTAAGAGAGGTACTCAAAAGATATGTTCCTTGGCTTTTGATGAAGCAATCCTTAAGTTTCGAGGTAATGAAAAGGAAGATGGTCAATACAACGTTACTATTCCAGTGGGTCAATATTGCAATTATCAGGTGAATGGTCTATGTGGTCTCTCTACCCACACGAAAATCATTGGTGAGGTGGATGATCCTCGTTACTTTTCAGATCCGGACCATGTTAAAGCTAATCATCTTTGGTTCACTAGTGGTTTTGTCGAATACCGTTTACCAAATTATCTAGAAGAAGGGAAGCGGTTAACGGGCATTGAATTCTCAATGGAAATTTGTTCGCAGGCCCAACGCTATAATGATGATTGGCCATCTGATATCTCCTTTTTTATTAACCAAGTCCACCTTACAACATGGACAAGTCCTGGTGACTTCGGTAATATGAAGGGCGTCTTTACACCTGCTTGGTGGAGCGGGTCCCAATATGGACTATTAAAAACAATCAAAGTTAATAATGTTGGAACATTTATTGATAGTGTTCAAGTATCAGATGTGAACATCGATGACATTAGTATTGATCATAACAGCGAAATTTTATTAAGATTGGCATGTTTAGAAGAGTCTCCTAATTGTGGGGGGATTAATCTATTTGGGAAAAAATATGGAAATCATAATCAAGATATAGAAGTAATTATAAAATACACTTAAAAAGTAGTAGACCCTAACGCTTAAATTTAAGCGTTAGGGTCTTTTTAATTTGAAGTAAAAAATTTATGAATATTATCAAAATTCTCTTGACTGAAATAATAGTTTGGAATAAACTAAGTGTTAATTGGAATACCTAGAGGTTATTAAAATAACTAAAAGGTAAACTAAACATTTAATAAATATGGAGGCGGTTAGATGAATTACGATGCAATGAAGATAGGATGTCAGGCAGGTTGGAGAAAACATAAAAATAATCCTGTAATCGGTGACGATAAAGACTTTTGCTTTGATAAGCACGTGATCAAAAGGGAAGATGGAACATTTGAAATGTTTTATTCTTGGAGGACTCATTATTGTATTGCTCGTGCTGAAAGCTCTGATGGGTTTCGTTGGGGAGAACCGAAAATAGTCCTTGAACCAAGAATGGATTCTGGATGGGAGGAGGATGTAAATCGACCTACGATTATAAGGAAGGACAATGTATATCATATGTGGTATTCTGGCCAAACCTCAGGAGGATTGGCAGGGGAGTCATGGACAGATTCATATATGGAGGCATCAAATATGGAGAAGGGTACTTCTTATATTGGCTATGCAACAAGCGAAGATGGCGTTAACTGGAAAAGACATGATCAACCTGTATTAAAACCGAGTGCGCCTTGGGAACTTCAATCCTTAATGTGCCCAACTGTTATTTGGGATCAAGAGGAAGAAGTATACAAGATGTGGTATTCAGGTGGTGGATGGTTTGAGCCTAATGCAATTGGCTATGCAACAAGTAAAGATGGGGTGAATTGGACAAAGTATTCTGACCAGCCGATCTTCACTGCGAAAGAGGAGAATATCTGGGAAAGGGAGCGAGTTGCGGGTTGTCAGGTGATTAAGGATAAAGATTGGTATTATATGGCTTACATAGGATTTGAGGATTTATTTAAGTCTAGAATCTGTTTTGCTCGATCTAGAGATGGAATCACTGAATGGGAAAGACATCCCCAAAATCCTATCATATCTGCCGGTATACCTGGAGGATGGGATTCGGAATCGATATACAAACCATTCATGCTCTATGATGAATCTAATGATCGCTGGTTAATGTGGTTTAATGCTAGAACAGGTACAGTAGAAAGAATAGGTATTGCTATTCACGATGGAAAAGACCTAGGGTTTTAATTTTATAAAAAACTAAACAAGGGAAGTGGGGTTCAATTATGAAAAAGTTTAGTATTCTATTAGTCTCTTTACTTTTGATGTTCAGTTTAATCGCTTGTTCAAGTAATTCATCCGGTAATGACGATCAAAAGATGGAATTGACATTTTGGTCATTATTTGGTGGCGGGGATGGTGAATACATGAAGGCGATTATTAACTCATTTAATAACGAACATCCTGAGATTTATGTAAAAAGTGTTGATATCGAATTTAGCGAGTTTTACCCCAAGTTAATGACAGCGGTCTCATCAGGTAATGGTCCAGATATGGCAATTACACATACATCTAAATTGCCTGAACTTGTAACCGAGGGCGTCGTTACAGAATTAGATGATATTGCAAAAAGTACAAATTTCGATTGGGATATGCTGAATAAAAATATTTTAGACGCTACTGTAATTGATGGAAATCACTACGCTATTCCAATTGATACTCATCCATATGTGATGTACTACAATAAAGATATATTGAATGACTTGGGTTTACTGGATAGTGAAGGGAAACCAAAGTTTGAAAGTACACCTGAAGGATTTTTAGAATTTGGAGAGAAGTTGAAGTCTGATTTACCTGACAACATTCACGCTATCTCTATGCCTTATAAATTATTGTATCCATACCGATTATGGTGGTCTCTTTATCATCAACTGGGAGGAAATGATTTAATCGCTGAAGACTTGGTAACACCTTCTATTGATATGGAAAAAGCAGTTAAGGCTGCAGATTATATGAAGGAGTTTTATGATAAAGGTATTTTTTCTAGGAATATGGAGCCAAATGATGCAGCAAAAGCATTCCAAAGCGGAAATGCAGCTCTATTATTTGATGGAGTGTGGACGGTTGGCGCCTTCTCTGAAACAAAGGGACTGAACTTTGGTGTAATGGGTGTACCTCAAATCTATAATGAACAGCTTACTTGGGGAGATTCTCACACAATAATAATGCCACTTCAAAAGAAAGAAGATGCTAAAAAAGAAGAAGCTATTATGACGTTTGCGAAGTATGTTGTTGAAAACGGAAAGGATTGGGCAAAAGCAGGGCATATCCCGAGTAAAAAGGATATAGCAGATGACCCAGATTTTAAAGAACTTCCTCATCGAACCGAATATACAGATGTTGCAGATATGGTTGTCTTCCCAAAAGCATCAAAATATAATTGGATTTTACAAAATGAAGTTATACGACAATTGGATACTGTTTGGAATGGAGATGCACCTGCTGAAGATGCAATAAATGAAGCACTAGAAGTCATTGATAGAACAATAGAGTAACAACTAAAACTAGCCAGTAGGCTTGAATCTTGTTGTTCAAGCCTACTGAAAATAGTAGGTGAAAAAATGAGGGGAAAAAAGAATACCAAATCAAGTATGAAGGCCATTGCATTTTTATTTCCTTTTCTAAGTCTTTATATTCTATTTACGATATATCCAATGATAAAAGGCCTAGAAATGAGTTTTTATAAATGGAATCTAATACGGAAGATTGAATTTGTTGGTTTAGATAATTATAAAAAGATGCTAAATGATCCGGGATTTTGGGAGTCACTATGGAATACTACATTTTTCGTAATAGTTTCTACCCCATTATTTGTCGTTATTTCTTTGCTTTTAGCCATGGTCAGTAATGTAAATTCAAGATTAAAAACCTTTTATAGAGGCGCCTTTTTTTTACCATATATACTATCTGTTTCGGTAATATCCTTTTTGGCTATATTCATGTTAAAGCCTTACACGGGTTTTATCAATGGATTTCTACATATTGTAGGTATTTCCGCAGAACCGTATTGGCTTGCCGAGCCAGCACTTGCTTGGATTTCAATTATTGTTACAACCTTATGGTGGTCGTTAGGATTTAACTTAATCTTATATTTAGCAGCATTACAAGAGATTGACCCTAGTTTGTATGAGGCTGGAAAAATGGACGGGGCTAATAAATGGAAACTCTTCTGGCATGTAACAGTGCCAATGCTAGGTCCAATAACCAAAGTAATTGTTTTGTTACAAATCATTTCTTCATATAAACTTTTTGCACAAGTTTGGCTAGTAACAAAGGGTGGTCCTGGAACGACGACTAGGCCGATCATCCAATATATTTATGAGACAGGATTTGTAGATAATAATTTAGGCTATGCAGCTACCATGTCATATGGATTATTCGTAATCCTATTAATTCTTGCTGTCTCACAATATAAACTTACAATGAATAAACGGGGAGGGAGATAAAATGTTGCGTAAAAATATAGTAAAAAGGCTACCACATATTTTTTACATGTTATTAGCTATTATTTTCCTTATTCCGATTATTTGGATGATCTTTGTATCATTAAAAACTGAAGAAACACAAATTAAAACTTTATTAGACTGGTTTGTTCCGCCCTATTCCTTACAGAGCTACATTAATACGATAAAAGAAACGGATGTACTACTGTGGATGAAAAACAGCTTGATAATAGCTAGTATTCAGACTGCGCTTACAGTTGTCTTTGCTTCAATGGCGGCATTTGCATTGTCACATATTAAATTTAGATATAAAAATATCATTTTTGCACTAATTATCGCGGGACTAATGGTACCTGGAGAAGCAACAATTATATCCTTGTACGAAGTTGTAAAGAGTCTTAATATGTTAAATACATATGAAGGAATAATATTGCCAACCATTGCTGCACCCATTGCAGTTATTGTATTGAAGAACTTTTTTGATGGAGTGCCTAAAGAAGTAATAGAAAGTGCAGAAATAGATGGGTGTGGTACATTTAGGGTATATTGGCAAATTATTTTACCACTTTCCAAGCCAGCCCTTGCAGCTATAGCTATATTTATTTTTATAGGATCATGGAATAATTTCTTATGGCCATATTTAACTCTCACATCACCAGAAATGTATACACTTCCAGTTGGGATTCCAACCTTAATGTCCACCTATTTGGTTGACTTTGTGGTTCCAATGACAGTTAACGCTGTGGCATCTGTCCCTGTAATCATATTATTCCTTCTCTTTCAAAAGCAGATCATCCAAGGGATTAGCTTTACAGGAGGTAAATAGGAAAGAAGGTAAGACACGGGGAACATATTTTCTTGCTTTAATTTCATTTCGACATCGTAAGACACTCTTTATAGGGTGTCTTTTTCTGTAGTGTGTAGACATGGAGAATAATCATCATCCCTATACTTCTTCATCCGTTCCTCAAACAATCTTTTTTTCTCCTCAAAGCTGGATGCGTGGGCTGGTTCCTGTGTAGCGGTGGTAATCACTCTCTTATCCTTTTTATAGGCAGTGTCGGGTTCATTGCTGTGAACACTCTTATGAAACCAATCCGGTATGATTTCCTGTCTAGTTTGCTTTTTCATAGATGGGTGGTTCATTTGATTTTTATATGCAAGACGCGCAGCTTGTACATCCTCACTTGTCTGATAGCCCTTATCCACCCAATCTCGTAAGATCGCCTCGACATAGCTCCACCGCTTTGATGAATTTTCTATAGCCAGTTTCATAGCCTTAATCACAAGCTCGTCTGATAAATCCGTACACCAAGCATTGATTTTGTCAGCGATACGTTAAGGATTTAGATAGATTAAAAAAAGCCTAATTCCTCTGTATTTTTTACGAGAAATTAGGCTTAGGATCGTTAACAAACGCCCCCGTTAGGATGAAAAATTTAGATGAAATGACCATAACTTCAGTTGATTTTGCACAGACACCCATTCGCAAATTGTTAGAAATCGTCCAACGAGGAAAATATTCTTTTGTTCATTATTTTGCCTCAAAGTTATAGCGGTTTACTCACCTACCATACCGTCATTATCATTATCGCGCATGTAGGGGTATAACCAATGATCACTTGTTATTGGCATACTAAAACCTGCTGCTTTTGCTTCTTTAATAGTAACAATTCCATTACCATTTGTATCAATACTAGAAATATCACCGGTTTTATTTGGACTAGTTGAATTTTTGTTTGAATTAGTTGAATTAGAAGGCTTACTGCCTGTTAAACCAAGTGCTGCGTTTACTTCATCAGGGTTTACATTGTCAAATTTATCAATAATCACGTTACCCTTTATAGTATAGGTATACTGATACTTTGAAGGAATCTGTGTTTTTGTATTCGGATATGTGATAATTGCTTCAAAATTAGTCGCTCCACCTGCCTTACGGATCGCGTCTTCCAAATAAGCTTGGTCACCATGTCGGTTGAGTGTACTATCTTGTGGGGTAATATTATAAGCATTCGATACCCCTCCGAGAGAATCAGCAATGATATGTCCTTCATCTAAAACGTCACTTTCGACACCAGGAACCTTTGCCTCATCAGAATAGTATCTGCCAGATGATAATACTGGTTCGTTACGGTCATCCTGTAGAATGATTTCGTCTGCAATGACACGTACCAGCTGACCGTATTCATTCGTAAATGCCCAATATTCACGGTCCCCAAAACCAATATCAACGACGACGTTAGGTTCACGATGCCCAGACAAATTACCGCCATCAACTTCAATTAGTGTATATCCAGCGAACAGTTCATTATTTGGTTGGGGTGGTGTTTCCTCTACTACTGGTTCATCAACAACCGTAGCGATAACTTCTTCTTTATCTGTATTAACTGTGGTTACTTCTTGTGGATCTGTTTCTACATCTGTAATGGATGCATCTTCTATATCGGTACAACCAAACATAAAGATGGTCGTTAAAAGTAAGATTAAATAGTTTATTTTCTTTTTCATTTCAGGATCTCCTATAATAGTTTCATATTGTTCATTTTAAAAATCTCGGAATGATAACATAGATTAACACTGTTAACCTATTGTTAATAGTACATTCTGTGATTACACATATCAACTACTATTAAAATCCAAAAATCCTGATTTGCTTTTTCTAACACTTACGACTCGAATCTACATTCGGATATCAATAATCATTCAGTTTAAGAGTTGTTAAGGTAATAAAAAAATAATCCCATCTCATTATTTGAGAAAGGATTAATTCATACAATATCTTAGAAAGGCCAATAAGTGATAATACACTATTTTTCACAAGCAAAATTATCTTTATCTCTAACCATTTTAGGGTGATAGGCTATATGATTAGAAGCTACGCCATTTGGATATTTCTTTCTTAGTTCAGTATAATTGGAAAAGTCCTCTGATCCTTCACTTGAAGCTGCGACTGCAACTGCTTCAGCTTCCAGAGTTGCCAAAGGATGTAGCGCTCTTAGTCTTGAGTTCCTAAATTTCAGTAAGAGTTTGAACCCCGACTGAATTGGTTACTGCTTAATAAATTTAATACCAAAGGTAATGTTACAACATCTGTACAAAATCTTTGCTATGTAGCGTTGTGGCTTTTTACAATTATGCACTAAGTGACCTAAATCGTGTGGGCATAAAAAATCTGGGCACAAATACGCCAAGGCGCCTTTGATTGTTAAGCCGACAATAATTCAGATTTATTCTTACCTTTTTTCTTAGCAACGAGATTTACAAAAAGCGTAATGATGAATGCACATAGTAAGCTTCCTAGCATCGCAATGATAAATCCGACTGTGTTATTAGATAGTAAAGGTGCCATGACTGAAGGAACATAAGCCGTTCCACGTACATCGAAAAGACCTACAAGCAAGCCTCCCAAACCAGATGAGATGACTGCTCCAGCAAAAATAAACTTGTTAGAAAACATGAAAGGATAGGCAGCTTCAACAAATGTTCCGAATCCCACGTTTATTAAAAACCCTGGCGCGGCTACTGCAGCTTCACCTTTGTCCCGAGGGGCAACAATATTGGCTAAAGTGATACCAGCTGACACCATTACGAGACCGACCATGTCTACGGCGCCTAAGAAGCTATTTCCTGTTCGTTCCATTTCTAGTAAGACGATTGGGAGTATAGCTGCATGATAGATGCCACCTATGATGGCTGGCCAAATGACTAAACCTGCGATTAAGCCTGCAAAAATCGGGTTCATGGATACGAGTGTATCTAGTAAGGAACGGATTCCTTCTCCAATTTGAAGGGCGATTGGAGCAATGAGAAAATAAACGATGAGTCCTGAGATTAACCCGGCAATTCCCCCAGCTGCAATGTTGACCGTTGTAGCTGGAAATTTCCACTCGACACATTTTCTAAAAATATATTGAACTAACAGTCCAGCACCAATCCCGCCGATGATTCCCCCAATGATTCCGCCGTTAACCGATAGAACCCCTGCGACAATGCCGGCAACAATGGATACATCATCTAAATCGGACACCTGCTTTGCTGCAATAACAGCTAGAATAACGGGGAGTGCTTTGATCATGACATCAAAGACATCACCCATCATGGATAACGCCGGAATTTTACTTAATGCCAATACTAACGCCATCGCAATAAAGCCAGGTAGAGAGGACAGCATCATACCACGAATATTGATTCGCTTCCATGGTAAACCAGCTACATTTTGAGTACTTTCAGAGCTGGCTACTTTTCCGATAATTGGACGATAGGAGATGCTCCAGTGCTTACTTAATGAAGTCATGAAGGTCACCGCGCGTGTCCGATTAGTGGTTCCAGTCGTCCCGGAAGTAGAAATAACATTAACCCCTTTTGAACTAATCGTTGCCATAGAGGTACCACCTGTTCCGGTCGCCGGCAACTTTCTTTTTGCTGCGGTTTCAACAACATGCTTGTTAGCCCCATTGGGGTCCGCACTCATAAAGATCAATCCATCTATTTCACCGTTTTCAATTTTAGTAGCAATCTCCTGATCCATTTTTTCAGCTTCGACATTGATTTCCTTTAATGTTCCTTGAGCTATAATCGTAGGTTTATTCTGCTCCGGATCCCAGCCATATATGGTGGTCTCCGTTGATTCTTTCACAGAATCCATCGATCCTTTTGCTGCAATAAACTGAAGAGACGCACACTTCACACCAGCGGCTTCTATTTGTAAAAGAAGTTCACTCAGAAGCTTTTCAGGCTCCTTCCCTCCAAGAGAATAAAGATTCCCCCCACTGCTGCCGATAATAGCAACTTTCTTTTTCATAACTGACTCCTCCAACTATCTAAGTTTATGTAACTATTATACTTTAGTATATTAGTTAATTAAAGTAGTGATAGGGTAAAAAGAAGAGAAACATGGGGACGGTTCTATCGCTTGCTCTGCTAAAGTTTGCAACGTTAATGTGCTAATGGATGCGCTTTTGTTGATAATTGGCACACAGTTATAAACAAAGGTATGGTCACAGCTACGTACGGAAGCCTGGCGAAGAATGTTATGTTAATTACTAGCACCGAAATGTAACACTGATGACATTGCCATTAATCACTGATTGACAAAGAATATACCAGTAAATTACGGTTTACCTTTTGTATAAAAAGGGACGCAAGGACAGGTGTAACTACTATCTAGAATCAACAGTTTTCCACTAATAAGGTTAAAGGGAGCGGAACTTTGCATATTTTTCTTGCATAGCTCCGCACTTTTAAAACATCATAGCATCAAATTCCTCTGTCTATGAATTTAGCGCACTATTTTTTCACTTTAACCTGTACTAATCAGGAAATTAAATTTCAAT
>NZ_JBALOV010000047.1:20524-24236 GCF_036965045.1 Bacillus sp. JJ1533
TGTGATAAATTAGTATTTTTGAAAAGTGGGTTAGACAGTTGATTAATGAATATGACAAAACATTATCATCTGTTATTGCGGTTCAAACCGTTCCGGAAACTGAAACACATAGATACGGAATTATTGATCCATTATCAAACGAAGGAAGACGTTATCAGGTAAATCAATTCGTCGAAAAGCCATAACAAGGTACAGCTCCATCTAATCTAGCCATTATGGGACGCTACATTCTAACTCCAGAAATCTTTATGTTCTTAGAACAACAAGAACTTGGTGCAGGTGGAGAAATTCAATTAACCGATGCGATTCAAAAGCTTAATGAGATCCAACGAGTATTTGCATATGACTTTGAAGGTGACCGTTATGATGTTGGTGAAAAAATTGGATTCTTTTAAACAACCATTGAATTTGCAGTAAAAAATGATGAATTACGCACAGAAACAATAGAATTCAGGAGCATATATTATATAAAGAAAAACTAGCAAATATCGAGTAAAGGGGTAAGAAGAGGTGGCTGAGTTAGCAAAAACAGAAAATATCAGCGTTTCTAGAACCCTGGAATTATACAAAAAGAAAACATACATCGTATTGAAACGCTCAATGGATATTGTGGGTGCAATTATTGGTTTAACTATATTGAGTTTATTATTTATAGTCGTGAGTATTGCGATTAAAATTGAAGATCCAAAAGGCCCTGTTTTCTTTTCTCAAATAAGAGTAGGAAAAGGTGGAACAAAATTCAAAATGTATAAGTTTCGTTCCATGGTGTCAGATGCGGAAGAGAGACTGGCAGAGTTACTCAAAAGTAATGAAACAACCGGGGCAATGTTCAAAATGAAAAATGACCCAAGAATAACGAAGGTTGGAAGATTTATACGAAAAACGAGTATCGATGAATTTCCTCAGCTTTTTAATGTATTAAAGGGGGACATGAGCCTGGTCGGTCCGAGACCACCTTTGGTAAGAGAAGTCAAAGAATATACGGACTATCATAAACAAAGGCTAACGGTTACTCCAGGTTGTACAGGTCTTTGGCAAGTCAGTGGAAGAAGTAATATTGGTTTTGAAAATATGGTAAGGCTAGACCTTGAATATATTCAAAAACGCTCTGTCATGTTTGATATAAGAATTATTTTGCGGACCTTTTTGGTGTTGTTCGGATCAAAGGATGCGTTTTAAAGGAAGGGTGTAATGATAGATGAAGAAAGATTCCAGAATATACATAGCTGGACATAGAGGTTTAGTAGGTTCGGCTATTCTTAGGGGGGATAAGAAAAATAAAGTGAATAGAAAAGTTAAGGATGAAAAATAGATGTATTCATATATAGATAAAGAACTATATTTAGGTAGTGAAGTGGAACTTACAGAAATAATTGTTTCTAACATATTAAAAGGAAATAAAAAAGTATATTATGCGATTAACTCTGACTGTATGCTGAAATATTGGAATGATATTGAATATAAAAATATAATTGATCAAGAAGATAATTTAGTATATGTTGATGGAATGGGAGTCATTTTCGCTCAAAAATTATTAAACCTTCCGGTTGCGCAAGAAAGGATTGCAACAACAGATTTATTTCCCAACCTAATGGGGTATTTAGAATCAAATAATATTAATATAAGGGTGTTTTTATTAGGTGGGAAAGTTGGCACAGCAGAAAAAGTGAAATTTAATTTTAATAGGAAATATCCAAATGTTGAAATCGTAGGTACGCATCATGGCTACTTTGATAAGAGTGAGGAAAGTGAAAGGATAATAGATCTGATAAACAAATTAAATGTTGATTTGCTTTTCGTTGGTTTTGGGAATCCGATCCAAGAGAAGTGGGTAAACAAGTATCAAAATTCCATTAAAGTAAATGGTATACTAACCTGTGGTGGTTTATTTGATTTTTATTCTAACAATGTAAAAAGAGCACCACAGATTATGCAAGATATCGGTTTAGAATGGCTTTATAGATTGTTACAAGAGCCCAAAAGGCTATATAAAAGATATATATTTGGAAACATGAGTTATTTATTAAAACTTATAAAGTTAAAATTCTTTAAGTTTTAATAAAAATAGTACAGTTCGAAAATATATTTATCATATTTAGATTGATTAGGTTATATGATGAAATCTTTATATTTATACACTTAAAAGGAAGATAATAAGTGAGTAGCTGGAATCCTTTAATTAGTATTGTTATTCCTACTTTTAATAGGGGGAATATAATAAAAGAAACAATTTTTTCAGTAATTGAACAAACCTATAAGAATATAGAAATTATAATTATAGATGATGCCTCAACAGATGATACTGAGAAAGTAATTAACGATATATATGATAGAAGAATAAAATACGTAAAATTAAATAAAAACACATCTGGTACAAAACCAAGAAATTTGGGGATAAGTATTAGTAAGGGTGAGTATATTGCATTTCTTGATTCAGATGATTTGTGGCTGCCAAATAAGTTAGAAAGACAAATAAGATTTATTGAGGATTCAAAATTATCTAATAAACCTGTTATGTTTTTTACAGGTTTAATTATTAGAAATGGTAAAACTGAAGTATATAAAATAAATAATAATTATTCAAATGAAGATATTATGGACTATATACTCGTTGGAAACAATACAGTTCAGACGAGCACTTATTTAGTGTCAAGTTCAATTGCGAAAGAAACTTTATTTAATAAAAACTTAAAAAAACATCAAGATTGGGATTTTTGTTTAAGGTTACAGAAGAATAATGTTACATTTACTTATTTACCTGAATGCTTGACTATATGGAATGTTGATATAAAAAATAATAGATTAAGTAATAGTTACAAAAATGAGGATATTTCTTTAGTATGGTTTAATCAAAACAAAAAATATCTATCATTAAAAGCTCAATTAGCTTTCAAAACTATAATTTTAGTTGACAGATATATTAATGAAAGAAAAAAGATAAAAGCAACAGAACTTGCGTTAAATGCTTTTATTCATCGCAGTATTAATGTAAGTGTACTTACGAAAACATTAGTTAAAATTTATTTCCCAATAGGACTTCAAAACGGAATGAAAAATCTATATATGAAGATATTTATAAAAATATAGAATTGATTTTTATATTTTCTACTAATGGTTCATCAACAACCGTAGTGATAACTTCTTCTTTTTCACTATTTTCATCTGTATTAACTGTGGTTACTTCTTGTGGTTCTGTTTCTCCATCTGTAATGGATGCATCTGCTGCAACCATACAAAAAGATGGTAGTTAAAAGTAAGATTATATAGTTCATTTTCTTTTTCATTTCAGGATCTCCTATAATAGTTTCATAATCTTCATTTTAAAAATCTCGGAATGATAACATAGATTAACACTGTTAACCCATTGTTAATAGTACATTCTAAGATTATTCCTATCAACTATTATTAATATCCCAAAATCTTGATTTGCTTTTTCTTAGCATTTGCGACTCGAATCTACATTCGGATATAAATAATCATTCAGTTTATGAACTTCGGAATCTGACCCCCGCCAAGCGAATGAATATTAGGGTACTATTTTTTCACTTTCACCTGTTCTCATCACGAAATTACATTTCAATCAAACGTTTGATTGGCAGTTTAATGCAACAGGAACAAGAGTTTTCAAATTTAAACAAGCGCTTGTTTGAATCACTTTTTGAGTGAGTTAGAACCCCTGTTATAGTGATGAAATGTGATAAATTAGTATTTT
>NZ_JBALOV010000048.1:0-1702 GCF_036965045.1 Bacillus sp. JJ1533
TCAACTCCCTCAGTTTGATACGAATATCTCTCGAATGCTCACTTATTCGCAGGATTTCATAACCCTTAAAACGGATTTACGGGCAATAGAAACGAGTTCGGATCATTTTGGCTTCGTGAAGGCATAGTTAAATAAAGGAGTTAGCTAGCACTCCATATATTACCATATAATGTACATCTCCACGCCGCCCCTGGAGGCTTTCCCTCCCATGTCTCAACGGGTCAAACGCCCTCTCATTCCTTCGTCATGCCTATCCAAGGGGTGGAGGCCAGTTATGCTAAACTGATGGGTCACATTGCCCTTTTGTTGAAGAAACCTGGTACTCCGTACATATTTGAATTCCTACGAATAAGACAACATTCAAAATTAAAATTACTACTTTTGTGTAAGTCTAAAAGTTTTTATTCTTAAGCTGCTAAAGGGATTGTTTCTTTCAATTTATTAGGACTGTATTCCTCATTACGCTTAGCTATTCCTACAAAAATTCTTGCTAATTTACCGATTAACTTCATAATAGACTTCATTTTCTTCATCTTTTTGACTTTCACATTATGTGCGTGAAGTGCTTTAAATTCATCGTTGTTCATCACTAGGCTCATCGTAGCTAGGTAAAGGAAACGCCGTAGCCTAGATCGACCCCGTTTTGAGACTACAATCTGTCCTTTCCATTTTCCGGAACTTGCTTCAGCTAAATGAAGTCCTGCATGTCGTAATAAAGAATTACCATGAGAAAATCCACTTAAGTCTCCTGCTTCTCCTAAAATACCAGCCAATGAGATTTCACTTATCCCCTTAATCATAAGGAGTTTCTGTGCGAAAGGGATTTTATAAAGCTCTTCTTTGATTTGTTGTTCAACTCTTTCGAGTTGGTTTATAGTAAGGTCGTATTCTTCTAGTAATTGTTCTAAATGAAATTTATATGCATCTAGTGCTTGAGCTGTTCCTATCGATGATTTTGCTAGTTGAATCAGTAATTGAGCTTTTTTAGGACCTGGTTGTCGCTGCATTAATGACTTCCATCCCTTCATGACATCTAGGGGCTCCAGTGAAGCTATTTCAGCAGGAGTTGGAAATAATCGAAGGGTTGCGATTGCCCCTTTACACGTTATATCTTTAAACACTTGTCTGAGTTCTGGGAAGACAATATCTACCCATCTATGAATCTGATTTGCTGAGCTTACAAGCCGTTTTACAATAACATCGCGATTTGAGATTAATACTCTGAGTTTTTCGAAGGACTCTGAGGATGGACTGATAAATGAATAATAGCCGTTTTTAACCATATCAGCGATTACTAAGGCATCTTTCTTATCACTCTTTGATTGAGTATTATCGCGATTCTCCTTGTTCCTTTTAACTAGATGGGGATTTACTGTTACTACCTCAATCTTTTGTTCATCAAGCCATTTCGAAATATTCTTCCAATAGTGACCTGTTGGTTCCATACCTACAATGGCTGCATTTAAATTCTTAATTTCTTGTAAACTTTGAATCCAACTTAATAAACTTTTAAAACCTACTTCACTATTTT
Source organism: Bacillus sp. JJ1533 (assembly GCF_036965045.1). Classification (NCBI taxonomy): domain Bacteria; kingdom Bacillati; phylum Bacillota; class Bacilli; order Caryophanales; family Bacillaceae; genus Bacillus; species Bacillus sp. JJ1533. The sequence goes on from NZ_JBALOV010000048.1 coordinate 1,532, forward strand.
CAAATGTAAGGGGATCTCCGACTATAATTCCGCGGTAATTTATAGCTCGTGCAACGTGAAATTGTTGAGCAATATCCACACCGACGATTAAATGTTTATCGGAAATTCTTTCTATTAGTTGATTTTGTTTGTCTTGCATTTTAAAATTCATAATAGGGCTTCCTCCTTAAG
>NZ_JBALOV010000049.1:0-18594 GCF_036965045.1 Bacillus sp. JJ1533
CTAACATTCTACCCTTTCCAAAAAATCCATCTGTGAAATCTTGGCTGGAAACATATTCAGGGTTCTTAGCTGGATAAAATAAAGGGTCTCTCTGAAAACTTCCTTTCTCAAGCAATAAATCAATTGTTTGATGATACATCCTTTTCCCGTCATTATCACAGGAGTCATAAAAAAACCGTAAGTCCTCTCTTACAGAAACGCCCAATGAAGTTGAGTGTCCTAGCAAACCGTGTAAAGTCATAATATGTAAATAATTTAGGCAAAATATATCCGTGAACAACCTCTGTTTACCTTTAAAAAGGTCAGATTCAGTAAATCCAATTGGAACTGGAAACCCCTCATTTTTTATAAAAGTAGCGATTTGTTGTTTTTGCTTTTCGAATGTCTTAATAGCATCTTCGAAAATAGCTTTAATTTGCTCATCCTCAATAATAGAGACCATATATTTATTTACAATATCAACGGCTGTTCCATTTACATACTCTCCCCACAAAGTTCCTATTTCGGAAGATGTGAGTTTTAATTTTTCCTTTTCCATCTTGTCACCCTTTTTCATTTGATAATCTTGGATATTATTTACCAATTCAGCAAGAAATATGAAGTTCTTATTGTATTTTAAAGAGGAAAAAGGCTCTTAGAAAAGACGAAATCACTAAAAAAGGCAAGCAAAAACTATGCTCACCTTTTTCTTACAACAATGTGAATACACGGCACTTATGAAATACTCAATGCTTAAAGTTAAAGACGGCATTCTTAACAAAGATGTTAATCTAGCGGTTAAATTACTAATTAAGAATGCTACTCTAAAAGCCATTATAATTATGGTTGAGAATAAGCTAAAGAGAATATTCAAAGTATAACCCCTTCACATTGAAGTATAGTGTTAATTGATAACTTATTGTTAATCTGCGAAACAAATTTATTCAGTTATACCAAATGTATTAATAGAAAAGCTTCTTGTTGAACTAACGGGTGCGTTGATCCAAGAAGGATTAATGCACTTTTTTGTTGAATTTATTCAACAAACGGTGTAGGTTAGTTTAACAAAAAAATTGAATTCTTTATAAGGAGAGGGAGAGGATTTAATGGAAATCGCTATTGTTGCATTTGATGATTTTACGGATATTGATGTTTTTTTACCTTGGGACATATTAAATCGTGTTAAACATCCTGAATGGAATGTTCAAATTTATGGGACTAAAGAAACTCATAGTTCGGTTACTGGTCTTACAGTTCCAATCCATTCGTCTATTGATGAACTAAGAAATGCAGATGCAATTTTATTTGCCAGTGGTCCAGGAACGAGGAGACTATATAAAGATAAAAATTACCTTAAAAGACTAAAAATAAATCCATCGAAACAGTTAGTAGGTTCTATGTGTTCTGGAGCACTTATTTTAGGAGCTCTTGGTTTATTAGACGGTATGACTGCAACCACTTACCCAACAGCGAAAAAGGAATTAGAAAAATTTAATGTTACCGTTGTCGAAGAATCATTTATTGTTGAAAATAATATCGCAACTGCGGCTGGCTGCTTAGCCGCACAAGATTTAGTTGGATGGATAATTGAAAGATTGGTAAGTAAGAAAGTAGGAGAAGCAGTAATAAATTCAATTCAACCTGTTGGAAAGGGCTTATCTTTTACAAAGTAATGTTATTAAGCTAACGGGTAGCGTTAGTGCAACAAGGCGAACCTAAATTTTCTGGACTTCCAAAATTATGGAAGTCCAGTCTTTTTATTAATAATCAACACTAACCACTAACAGAGCTTATAGAAAAAAAGCTAATCCTCTGGTTTTTAAAGGACTAGCTTTTTTGTACTTTCTAAAAATGTGGTTTAATGCAGTAAATGTTTTTTCATTTCTTTATGAACTTTAGATTCAATTTTGTCTAAATGTTGTTCGTTAAGAAATGTTAAAGGTTGAGGATGAAACCATGTAATTTCTTCACCTTCATTATGATAAACGCCTTTGAGACTTTTTCCTTTATAATTGAATGCAAACAGATTTTTTTCGTTGGATTGGTTTTTATATAACGTTTTTTCTATATTAAGCAAAGTAAACAACCTCCTATAATTTTTGATGTTTTTATAATCTAATATCGTTTTATGTTGTTGTTGTTCGATATTTAATATAATAAACCTCAGAAATGAGATTAATATGATAAGAACATTAGAATTTGATGAGAAGTGGAATTGTTGTTATTGTGCTAAAGGGTGCAAGAATTAAAGATCCAGCTGCTATTAGCTGAGCAGCTTATTCTTGTTGAGCTAACGGTGCAGTTTAATTGAAGAAGAAATGTTTTGTCGAACAGTTACTAAAGGGGTTTATTTATAAAAGAAGAATTATTAAATCATAGCCAAATTCAATATTATCTAATTAGATAAGGAGTGGGAACTATGAAAATTAATCAAGTGAATATTTTGGAAAGAGAAGAAATTAAGTTGGTAGGTTTTTCAGTAGATGACAGTCTAAATAATATTTTTAACAATAGAATTGTGGGAAGGTTACGTGAGGAATTAGTTAATAGAAAAAATGAAGTCGTTAACAGGGAAGGTGAGGGGATATATTTAATTCAAATCTACCCTGATTGTCAATGGACACCTGATGTACCTTACACACATATAGTAGCATTTGAAGTAACCTCTTATGGGGAAATTCCCAATGATATGGTTACACATTCTGTACCTGCTGGACGATTTGCGAAATTTGTACATAAAGGACCAGAATCTGAAATCGGTGACACTTATGCGGTTATTAATGAGTATTCTCTAAGACCATTTGATATTGAATATTGGGAGGATATTTATACACTCGAGAATCCAAATAGTCAAATTGATATTTATATACCTGTTAAATAATACAAAAAAGGTAACTTGTTGATTCAACCAAAGGGGTGTGCGTTGATCCAAGAAGGATTAACGCTTCTTTTGGTTGAAGTTATTTTACTAACGGAGCAGGTTAATTGAATTAACAGATTAGGCAATTGTGATAAATGTAAAGGGGGGCGTTAATTGAAATTAGTGATTCAAGCATTTATAGCTTCAGTAATGATTCACTTTATTTATTTTGTTTGTACGGTAGGGATTGGATATATAAAAACAAAATTCTTTAATCCAGATATATCAAGTGAATGGGAAAAAGTAGAATATCTTCAAAATGAAGTAGTATTTGGAATGGTTATTTCCCCATTTATCTTTGTGTATTCCTTGGTAGGAATAACAATTATTTGTGGAATTATTATATATCCATATAAAAAGTTCTTAACTAACGGTGCAGGTTAGTTGAATAAAAAATGGTATAATTTTTTAAAAAATATAGGGCAAAGGGGAAGAGAAAAAATGATAGATTATAATGGTCGTAGCTTTGTTTCAATCGAAAATACAGATAACGGTGAAGTTTCTTCAAAGACTATTTTTGATTACAAACAAGAGGGGCATATCATCTCAGCAACATATAGTGGAGGCGAAATTGTAAAAGGGACATTGATTGGAGTAATAAAGGAAGACGGTTGCTTAGAGTTTAGATATAACCACGTTAACAACAAAAATGAAATTAGAGGTGGACAATGTATTTCTACTCCTGAAATTTTACCAGATGGGCGAATTAGGTTATATGAAAATTGGAAATGGCTTGATTCTGAAGCTACCGAGGGAAATTCAATTATTGAGGAAATTAGTATATAAAATTATTGAACGTACTAAATTATCCTTATTGTGCTAAAGGGGGATTTAATCCAAGAAGGATTAAGCCACCTTGTTGTTGAACTCCTAATTGAGCTAACGGGGCAGTTTAGCATTCCTGTAGATCGTTAAATATCAGGTTTGAAAAAAATAAAGCCCCTCAGTAAGATATGAGTATAGACACCACTCTAACTCAGACTCTTAAGGAGGAAGCCCTACTATGAATTTTAAAATGCAAGACAAACAAAATCAACTAATAGAAAGAATTTCCGATAAACATTTAATCGTCGGTGTGGATATTGCCCAACAGTTTCACGTTGCACGGGCTATAAATTACCGTGGAATTATAGTCGGAGATCCCCTTACATTTGAAAATAGTGAAGCAGGTTTTAAAAGATTATTAAGTTGGATTCAAAGTTTACAAGAAATGAAGAATTTAAATGCAGCCATTGTAGGTATGGAACCTACAGGTCACTATTGGAAGAATATTTCGAAATGGCTTGATGAACAAAAGATTGAGGTAGTAACAGTAAATCCCCATCTAGTTAAAAGAAACAAGGAGAATCGTGATAATACCCAATCAAAGAGTGACAAGAAAGATGCACTCGTAATCGCGGATATGGTGAAAAACGGTTATTATTCATTTGTCAGTCCATCCTCAGAGTCCTTTGAAAAGCTAAGAGTATTAATATCAAATCGTGATGTAATTGTAAAACGACTAGTTGGCTCAGCCAATCAGATTCATAGATGGGTAGATATTGTCTTCCCAGAATTAAGACAGGTGTTTAAAGATATAACCTGTAAAGGGGCAATCGCAACTCTTCGGTTATTTCCAACTCCTGCTGAAATAGCTTCACTGGATCCCTTAGATATCATGAAGGGATGGAAGTCATTAATGCAGCGACAACCTGGTCCTAAAAAAGCTCAATTACTGCTTCAACTAGCAAAATCATCGATAGGAACAATACAAGCACTAGATGCATATAAATTTCATTTAGAACAATTACTAGAAGAATACGACCTTACTATAAACCAACTCGATAGAGTTGAACAACAAATCAAAGAGGTGCTCTATAAAATCCCTTTCGCACAGAAACTCCTTATGATTAAAGGGATAAGTGAAATCTCATTGGCTGGTATTTTAGGAGAAGCAGGAGACTTAAGTGGATTTTCTCATGGTAATTCTTTATTAAGACATGCAGGACTTCATTTAGCTGAAGCAAGTTCAGGAAAATGGAAAGGACAGATTGTGATTTCAAAACGTGGTCGATCTAGGCTACGGCGTTTCCTTTGCCTAGCTACCATGAGCCTTGTGATGAACAACGATGAGTTTAAAGCACTTCACACACATAATGTGAAAGTCAAAAAGATGAAGAGAATGAAGTCTATTATGAAGTTAATCGGTAAATTAGCAAGAATTTTTGTAGGAATAGCTAAGCGTAATGAGGAATACTGTCCAAGTAAATTGAAAGAAACAATCCCTTTAGCAGCTTAAGAATAAAAACTTCTAGACTTACACAGAAGTAGTAATTTTAATTTTGAATGTTGTCTTATTCGTAGGAATTCAAATATGTACGGAGTACCAGGTTTCTTCAACAAAAGGGCAATGTGACCCATCAGTTTAGCATAACTGGCCTCCACCCCTTGGATAGGCATGACGAAGGAATGAGAGGGCGTTTGACCCGTTGAGACATGGGAGGGAAAGCCTCCAAGGGCGGCGTGGAGATGTACATTATATGGAAAAATATGGAGTGTTAGCTAACTCCTTTATTTAACCATGCCTTCACGAAGCCAAAATGATCTGAACTCACTTCTAATGCCTTTAAATCCATATTAAAGGGGTATGAAATCCTGCGAATAAGTGAGCATTCGAGAGATATTCGTATCAATCTGAGGGAGTTGAATAAGAAAAAACTTTTTTTATGACGAAGTAGAACTAAATTGCGAAGCAAAAGAAGACTACTACTTCGAATGTAATAGTCATTAGAGGAATCTTATATGAGTCTTTTTCAATGTGATATATGTAGGAATCCACAACTTTTCCAAGGTTATGGATTCCCATTAAGGAGGTGGTGGATGCTATTATGTCCACGTAATAGCAATAATAGTATATTCGGAAAAAGATTAAGCGACTCGGACAAATATTGATTTTTTTAAAAATTTTAATGCACAGTTCGAAGAGTTAAATGAAAAAATAAAGTCCCTAGACTATGTGACCGAAGCCAAATGTCCAAGGACCTATATATTACAAATATAACAGAGAAAATTGTTCAATTTCAAAATTTTAAAACATTCGACGAAATGAGAAACAATTTGCATTATAAGTGAAAAATAGTAACTCTCAACCATATAAAGAGACTAATTTTAAAGAAGAGTAAGAGTTGACTGTTGAACTAACTTTACAGAAAAATCTTTCCTTATTTCACAGAAACCGCTTTCGTATAACCAGATAACAATATAAATTTCAGATTCGTAAACTACCTTTGTCCCAACATTAATAATCCATACCTCCAAAAAAATATGGTGAGAGTTAATGGTAAAATACCATATTATTGGAAAATTTAAAAGAAGAAAATTGGAGAAATGTCGCAGTTCGAGTAAGTTATGAATTAAAAATACTTTCATTGTTGAACTCACGAGGCAGTAGAGTTGAAGAAGGATGTTAAAACAATAAGGGGGGAATTTATGAAAAAGTCTTTGATTACTTTAATCGTGTTAGTTTTATTAGGTGTGGGGATTTACTTCATTATCGGATTAATTAATATTAATCCACCAGAACCAACCATAACTGTTGAAGGTGAAAAAGTAGAAGTGGCACAAGGTTCATATTGTTGGGATAGGCTGCTTAACTCCGTTTGTGCGGATACCAGTTCACCGCCAGAACTTATTAAGAATCAAGGACTAAAACCTGTGGCTGTATCACCTGAATCTGAAATAAAAATAGAATTTAAAAAAGAACCTAACGAAAATACATTTGGAGTCAGCAATTGGATTAGTGATAACGAAGTAGATGAAGTTTCGCTAAATGATAACGTTTTAATAGTACCAAAAGAAAAAGGTGTATATGTGTACGATGTCCATGCAAGGTGGGAAAAAGGAAGTTCAAGTTATGCTTTTGTAATTGAAGTTCAATAAGCAGTCGCTTCTTGCACTAACGAAGCAGGTTAATTTAATATGAATAATAAAATAGTCTTGAATTAGTTTTTATAAAAGGATTTCAAAATGAAGAGACTGAAAATTACTTTGTATAGCACTAATAATCCAATTGATACAGCAATTAAAGAGTTTTATAAGGATGACAAATAATTTGTATCTATAGGGATAACATGGACAATAGATTACACTGATTTCATTAGAATAAAACAGTGTAAATAAGAATGGATATTCAAAAAAAATGCAAATTTACTAACCCACACTTCAGTGTTGAAGTATGGGTTTCTTCTTTATACTTAATTATAGACCTTAAGCTATTTCTAAAGTAATTTATATATAAGTCGAACCTAAACATAATTAGTTTCGTCTAATACTTAAAACCTAAAAGGAAGCGAATACATGATTGAAATCGAAAGGGAACCTGATACATCAATTGATTATCTGGATAAAGAAGAGAAGCTTAAGTGGTTAATGGGTCAGTATGGTCAAGAAGTGATCATGCTGGCTTATACATATGTGAAAGATAAGCAATTGGCGGAGGATATCGCTCAAGAAGTTTTTATTAAATGTTATGAGAAATTGGATTCGTTCAGGCATGAATCTTCATACAAGACATGGATATATCGAATAACGATTAATAAATGTAAAGACGTGTTCAGGAGTTGGCAATATAGACACCTTGTTATTACAGATTTTATAAAGGTGAAAAAAGATCAAGCAGGTCACTCGGCTGAGTTTGAGAATATAAAGCGGGAAGAAAAATCATGGGTTGTAGATGCAGTAATGAGCTTACCAATTAAGTTAAGAGAGGTTATTATTCTATATTACTATGAGGATCTAAAAATTGACGAGATTGCTTCGATGTTGGAGACAAAGGCCAATACTGTAAAGACGAGATTGCATAGAGCGCGGCATGCATTAGACAAAAAGTTAAAAGGGGGCGAGCTAAATGGAAGATAAACTGAAGGATTTAAAAAAAATTTTAACGGATTCTATAACAAACGAAAAAAATATTCATTTTACCCAAGAGCATAAGAATAGAGTCTTAAAAACGATTAAATCAAATTCTTTAAGAAACAATGTTTCTAGGTCATTTCATGGAAGAATTCATCTGCTATTTAGTGTTGCACTTACTTGTATTTTGTTAGCCGGCACATACTACATTGCAGGGATCGATGATATATTTTCGAAAAATGATGCCGATCAAATTTATCAGGCACATGAACCAAATAAAATCCCTCCAGACTCCAGCAAGGATATTCCGGAGAACACTGTTATTGTTCCTCCTGTCCAGGAAGAAAATTACAATGACATGACAAAAGAGGAAATTTACAAGAAACTATTATCATCTAATAAATTCGATACTGCCAAAGGTGAATATGAAATTCAAACGGTAATCCATGATGGTACAAAAATGAATTCCACTGTTAAATATTCACTGGGGTTTCCAATGGGTGGATACAGCGTCGAATCGTATAATCATGGTGATAGTGTGGCGAACACTATAACGTACTATAAAGAAGATACTCTTTGGACTTTAGATAGTGCATCTAAAACCTATTCGGAGAGAAGATATAGGAACAGCGTGCAACCTCCAATAGCCCGAAGTTCACTGTTCCCGCGTGAAATCACATTAAATTACTTAAAAAATTTAGATAACTGGAAGATTGAAATACAGAACGAAAAGATCCTTACTCATAACACAATTGTAATAAAAGGCAATTTAAACGAGTATGCAGCAGAGAAACACAGTGCAAAAACATTTCGTTTCTGGATTGATAAAGATACTGGAGTCCTCTTAAAATATGAAACATACAATCAAAACGGTGAGGTTGTTGACTATTTATATCCAAAGGAACTCCAAATAAATGTGCCAATAGATACAAAAATGTTTACTCCAAATTTAGATGGATACAAGAAGAGTGAGAGAGAATCAGCTCATGAAGAATCAAAACAAAACGAGAAACAACAATCAACAGATCTGAACTTACAAAAACCCTCATTTTCAAATCAAAAAGGTTACCTCTATGTCCATGGAATAACTTTGGGCGATTCAATGGATAAGGTAATAGAACGCCTGGGAGAAAAATATTCAGTAGATGAAGAGGACGGCAGCGGGGCAGACGTAATCTTGGACTATAATGGGTTAGCAAGATTTTATATCAAAGATCAAAAGGTGAACTGGATATTATTAATGAAAGTAGATAAAAAATACTTCAACAATCTATTTGATGGTTATGAAGGTTCTAAATTTACATCATTAATTAATGGAGCTGATAGTGACCGCTATTTTTACTCTAAGGAGACTAATCAAATCTTAAAGGCCACTACGAACGTTCCTAATCGTGATCTATATTTGTACCTTACATATCCTGGCCCAGAGATCCTAGAAAATCCGGATTTCCAAAAAATGGAACAAAGCTTAGAGTAATTCTAAAACATACTGATATAAAGTTGTAATAATAAAAGAGAATTATCTAAGCCTTTACTTCGTAAGTTGAAAAATAGAACAATAGAAAAGAAGGTTCTTGTTAAACTAACGGGTGCTTTACCTCAAGAACTTGCTGCTAAATACGGCAGCCTTTTTCTTATTGAACTTAGGAATGAAGGGTCTTAGGGATTAATCCCTAAGACCCTTTTCTGTCTTTGGTCCTATTTGTTGTTCGGTCGGTTGTTTTTTATCTAAAATTAATTGGAAACCATAATTCACAAATGAATAACCCAACGAAAATAAAAAAAGATGAATTGGTTTAATTTTCTTTAATTTATATAGATTTATTTTTTCGAAAAATGCATTTAATGGATAAGCAAGTATCCAATCTAAAATTAAATTAAGAAGAGTATATAACCAAAACCTCCCATAAGTTAATCGAAATACCCAAAGACTCCCTATGAAATAAGGTCCAAAAGCAAAAGCTAATCCATTATTAGCTATTGTTTTAATACCACCCTTTGCTTTCCACCAATTTCGAGGAGCACCTATTAGGTATTCTGTTAATATAATAATAGATGAAAAAAGTGTGACAGGTAGATATTTAAAAAACGACTTTTTGGGGAGAAAAAAAACAGTGCCCCATGATATTAAAATCAATCCTATACGAAAAAAGGTTTGCATTTTATCCCTCCCTAATTGCATTTAGTTTCCTCAAAAAACCAAATAATTATTTAAAAAAGTAATTTATAAAATTGAAGTATTGTAAAACGTTTAGAATACATTTCTTAAAATAAAAGGAGGCATTCTCTAAGCTAAGGGTCGCCATTCAATACGAAAGATTGTGAAATTTTATACTTAAACTATCGGGTGCGTTGATCCAGTAAGGATTAAGGCACCTTTTTATTGAAAGTATTTAACTACCATGAAAATAAACTTCTTTGATTCTGAAAAAAGACAATACCAAAGAAGACCCATCTCCATTCGTTTTTAAAAATAGAGAGAGCTAAAATTCCTATTGCTATGGATTGACTAGTTGACTGGATTAAAACAAGCATGGACAGATTTTTATATTTTCATTCTCTGTGGTGAAGCACTGATCTTTGCGCTTCATGGATGGCTAACGGGGCAGAATAGTTGAACAAGCAATACTATAAAGATTTTTACGAGAGATTTGTCTTCCTGTATTAAAGTAAGTTAAATTCCTGCTAACAAACAAGAACTTTTTGGATTTAATTCCCAGTAAAAAAAAGGGATATCTATGTCGATATTGAAAAAGTAGATACTTATCAAGAAAAGGGTGTTTGACTTGTTTAAAAAAGAATTATTTTATTACTTACGCTTATTTTATTATTAGTTTTAGTATCTTGTGGATCGGCTGATTCTCAGAGTTCTAAAGAAGAAAATATAGAGGAAACGATAACTACAGATAAAGAAAAACAAAATGAAAATGATGTACAAAAAGAAGAAACTAAGTTAGAGAGTAAAGTTGAGGATAGTGAGGAAGAGAACAATTCAAAAGAAATTGAAACAGGAAAAAAAGAAGATGGCACAAAAGTGACGGAAACAGAAAACGAAGATAGCTCTAAAGCAACCGTAAAGCAATCTACAGTAAACACACCATCTTCTACGGTAAAAGGAGAGAAGAAGACTGAAACTAAATCACCATCAACTTCTACTTCTTCTCCTGCTCCAAAGAAGGATACCGTAACAACAAAAACAACTACGGCTTCTGAGTCTATTCCTTTCCTAACGGTGTATCAAAATGATGCTTCTTTAGAAAAGGGTAAACAAGTGGTGGTGCAAAATGGAGTAAACGGAACGAAGACTATCACGTATAAAGAAACGTATACCAATGGTGCATTAACTTCAAAAGATATTATTTCTACGAACATTACAAAGCAACCTGTTGATAAAATTGTAAAGATAGGAACAAAGGTCGTTCAAGCTGTTCCAACCTATCTATCTTCATCTCAAGCTCATAGTATCCTAAGTGGTTCAGGTGTTCTATCAAAACACGACAACTCATACACAATGAGTGATGGTTTTGGGACAATGTTTAAAGTTGTGGTAGGAAGTAGCTATGTGAGTAGCATTTTCTTCGATGGAACTACCTACTACGCGTGGAAAGCCACAACAAAACAAGGTTTAGTGGATTCCCTTGGCGAAGATGAAGGTACAAAAGAATATGATGCTATCCAAAATGAAATCAGAAAAATTGAATCTGGTATTCGAGCTGCCGCTAACGCTGTTTATGGTAGTGGAACATCAAATGCTAACTCTCTATACAGCCAAATCATCAACGGTGGTAAATCATCTTCTGGATTCTACAAAACATTCTAATGTGATGATAAAAAAGGTTTCTTCTCCTTGGGGAGAGGGATTCTTTTTTTAAAATTGCTATTAAAAGTAAGTAGATATCATAAGTCCTTGTGATGTTAAATATTTAAAAGTATTTTAAAAATCCTATACTTCGCTAACAAAAGCTTGTGAAGAATTGTACTTAAACTATAGGGTGCTTTAGCACAATAAGGAATAAAATAAATAGGCCAAAAATATGCAGGGTTTTACGAACGGCTGCGTGGGGCATTGATCCAGTCAACTAAACTGTCCGCCCCCTACTTGTAGAAAATGTTTGAGGCTGGTTGGGACGTAGATCTCGCATAACAAGCGAAGCTATGATACTTCAAGGTGGAATAGGGTTACTGGTAAATAAATTGAGAGAGGAAGAGATAAATAATGAATCCAGTAGTTGGTCTGTATGTTTCAAGAGGGGAAAGTCAAGTCCAAGCATTTTTTGATAAGGGTAAGCCGTACAGAAAAAGTTTTAAAGTATCCCACACCAATAAGGCATTAGATTCCTTACTTCATTTTTTGAAAGAGAGTAAATTCATATTTGCTAATAGTAATATATAAGATATTTTTTTTATAATAACCGTATCCAATTTAAGCTTTAACACCCCTATTCATTTTTTCATTTATTTACCTTCGATAAAACTAAGTTTAATGGGAAGTCTAACAACGATTCATCAGTAAATATCAATTAATGGAAAAGGGGAAGAACTTGTGAAAGTAGTAGTAACAGGAGCAGCAGGTAACATTGGCAGATGGGCTGTAAGGACAATCTTAGAAGCAGGTCATGAGGTTATTGCATCAGATAAAAAATTGAGAGAAGAATCCAGATCAAAAAATTTTATCCAAGCTGATTTACGTGATTATGGTCAGGTATGCCAGCTTTTGAAGGGAAGTGATGCAGTTGTCCATCTTGCGAATATTCCTACCGATGTGAGGAATACGTCACAAGCTATATTTGAAAATAATATGCTCGTTAATTTTAATATCCTTGAAGCCTGTAAAGATTTCAAAATACCTAAGCTTGTCTGGGCATCAAGTGAAACGGTATTAGGGTATCCTTTTGTTCCAGAAGAACTTAGCTATCTTCCGTTAGACGAGGAACACCCAACTAGAGTAAAGTCATCATATGCTATGGTAAAACGGTTGACTGAAAATCTGGCTGAAATGTTTCAAAATCTTACGAAATCACAGATTGTTACTCTACGCTTTGCAAATATATATGAGCCAGATGAATATGAAAAAATTCCTATCATGCATTGGAACGATGAGAGACAAAAGGATGTTCAAAAGAAAAATGTTTGGGCTTATTGTGATGTTAGGGACGCAGCAATGGCATGCCTTCTTGGAATTGAAAAGAGTAATTTAGGAAATGATATATTCCATATTACAGCTCCGGATACAATTATGCCTGACCTCAGTAAAGATTTAGTTGATAGGTATTTCCCTAATGTAACTTTAAAGAGGCCGATAGAGGGACATGAAACACTTATGTCACATGATAAAGCCAAAAAGATTCTAGGATATGAACCACGCTATACATGGCGTAAGGTTTTAGATAGTGAAGGTATTACCAAGCCAATGCCCGAGGATCAACTTGCTCTATCAAAAACAAACATATAAATATATCCTAAATTTTAGAAGACTCATCCCTTACTTGAACGAAAGGAATCATCATAGGGTTATTTAATAATAAAGCGCTTTTTTTAATAAGGAAATAACTCATTTTAAGGATTTGAATTTGTTAAATTTAGAAGTTATTGTGATTGTTTCTACTTTAACTATAGGGTGCTTTCCTTTAAGCAATAAATACAGCTTATATTTTAATTGTTTCTTCATTTTTTTCTTTGCTGAAGTTCGGTGGTGATAAAATGGAAACTGCTAAAATCGGGGACAATATATTATTTAAGCGTGATGGGGAAAGCTAGAAGGAACTGTTACGGTTGTAAGTTTCTGTTTTTGTTGAGTACGGATACATTAAGGAAAAAGACGAACCTATTACAACCATATTCAATCATAAAAATTATAAAATTACAAATGCAACTTTGTAAACAATTGTACTTAAAGTAACGGGTGCGTTGATCCAAGAAGGATTACGCACCTTTTTGTTGAAATTTGAAATTAGAAATTAACTTCTGTAGAAGGCAATAAATTATGGTGAATAGATTAAGAAGCTTCAGATTCTTATAAGGTAAGTGTATCCTTAACATTCAAGTCTGCGTAACGAATGTCGAACAATGGATTGCTCTCTCTGTTTGTCAAAGTAGTCGTCGCCTAAGTCTACATACATTTCTTTTCATGTTAAAAGGTAATAATCTTTCTCAAAATGCCTTGTGCTACAACTATTCGAGAACAAAGAGCACCCCTTTTTATAATACTTTTGAGATAATTTAAAAATTGGGTCTAATTTAGATGGATGGACAGTAGTAATGGTAATGTTGCTAACGTTCTAAATTAATCAACTCTACCGTGACCAATAATGGAGTGCTTGCTATTTAAGTATATAAAGTACGATTGTATCTTGTTATATCGTAATTGGCTGGTCTAGAAAAGAACAATACCTCCTAGGTAAGTACTTCGATGGGTATTACCTAACCACTTACATTATTTGATCTTGGATACGTTTATCAATTACATCAGGAACTTCTTGAAGTGAATTTACAGTAAAAAAAGCACTACTATGCTCAACGTTAATGTCAACCATGTTATATTGCCATTCACTTTCTGCTGGAACGTAGATTGCATGGATATCCATTTCCAGTGCTGGGACAATATCAGTTCTTAATGAATTTCCAACCATCCATGTTACATTAGGGTCAGCTTTAATGGTTTTTAAAATATCGGATAGAGCTGTTGTATCTTTATGTTCCGAAATAAAAATACGATGTTCAAAATATGTAGTCAATTCTAACTGGGTAATTTTTCTGCGTTGATTAGCCTCATCTCCTCCTGTGTGTAAATATAATTCATGTCCCTCTTCTTTTAAACGTTGTAGCGTTTCATTCATGTATGGAATAGGTTCAACAGGGGTCTCGAATACCTTAAAACCCAACTCTCTTAAATATTGGATTTCATCTGTTTTCTTTTCCCTCTCAGTTAATTCGCAATAGTATTTATAAGTACCAACAAATGACTCGGGAAACCGATCTGACTTTAGACCGTGCTCACTAATCGCTGCAACATCAAGTTGAAGCTGTTTCTGTTTTATATCTGCTTCTGTAATCGAGTCAAACCATGCCATCATTTGGTCTGCGAATTCGTCAATTACTAGGTTAAAATATCTATTACAGTATGATAATGTATCATCAAGGTTAAATAATATGTTTTGTTTTTTCATTTTTTACTCCTTTTCAAGAATATAGCTTTAACTATTGTTCCACTATGACTTCATTAGTTAGAGCCTTGGTTTGCGTATCCACCGTTCCGATTGCGTTCGTTATTCTCAGTCATCTATTTCACTCCCATGTTTGTAATAGGGATGCAAAGTATGACCATCTCCGTATCATATTCTGCCCAACTGAAAGGGTCTAACCAACTTATTTGAAATTTCCTTAATACCTTTTTTAGCCTTTTTATTTTGGGCTAATTTAAAGCATATTTCAATTTGACATTTCGCTTACATATATAGAACTTATTTTAGCGTGGATAATTTAGGGAGGTATTATTAGTATTTTCTGTATTTATATCAAACATTACCAGCATATTCAAACATTTGAATGTAAATATTAGATTTGGAAGCGTGATTTATCTTACCTTCCAAATACTCAATAGAGGAAGTGTTTGATATTGAAAAACTGGATGAATCTTTTCAATAAAGGTAGAAGACTAAACCTTTTCAATATGTTTAATAGAAGAAGAAATAATAGAGGGATTTTATGGGCCTCTTTGTTAGGTTTAGGAGTCAGTGCAGCTGTTTTAGGCCTAAGAAGAAATGGAAACAAGGATATGATGGAACCTATCCGAAATGTTATAAAAAATGGTCAAATGCCTTCTTTCATAACTGAGTTTTCAAAAGAATTAGTATCCAATATAAAGTTAAATCAAGAAAAGTAATTTTTCATTTTTAAAAGTGCTTTCTCACAAGGGATTATATCCTTGGGAAAGCCTTTATCCATTTTCCATATCTTCTAGTACCGAACAAGTGTGCAAAAAGAATTTGAATAGTCTTAACACGTTTGCCTATCAAATCTACTATTACTCCTTAATACTTTACTCCCATAATTATAAGAAAGCTGAAAAATACAGCTCATTATATAAAAAACACTTTTTAAATTTTTTTAAAACCTCGTATTGAAATTTTTCATTGGTAAAGTAATTTAGATATTCTTCTTCTCTTAAAATGTACTCACCTTTATCATTCGTCCTCATAAACCAATTACTGATTGGAGACTTATCAAACAAGCATGGTTCAATAACAATTATCCTACCATTTGGTTTTAAGATTCGTTTGAATTCTTTGACATAACTACAAACCATTTCTGGAGGAATATGGTGTAGTACAGCAATAATTAAAATCAAGTCAAAGCTATCGTCATCTGCAGGAAGTTGATTACCAGTAAAAGTTTCAAATCGGTAATTTTTATTCAATCTTTTGGCGAATTCAATCCTGTTTGAATCTGGATCAATACCGAAATAATGTTCAGGTGTACATAAGGTACAGTTTGCACCGGTACCGGCTCCAAAATCCAACACTTTTTTATTTGAAAGATCAAAATGCTGCTGAATCTGATTTTGGATATATAATTTTGTAAACCATTTCGGTCTAACTAATGAGTGATAAATTCTTGGTGATAACTGCAATCCGAAGCACCGCACTTTATTAATTATTTATTTTTCAATAAATTTAGGTTAGGAAGTAAGTAACCTTTTTATACCTTTAAAAGTAAGGTGGAAATTGGTAATAATAAATCAACTCAAGTAAACATTAACCTTTTAACCATTTCTAATATTCAAGAGTAAATAAATCTTACTTAGTTACACTATTATTACCTATAACTTTGTTGTGAGGATTTCACTATGTTAATTACTTTCTTATTGATAGGGTTAGCTTTTGTATTGAACATTTTTATTGCAATTATTATTACTTTTCGAGAAAGAAGAGATGCTGTTTCCTCATGGGCTTGGTTGTTAGTTCTTGTATTTATGCCCTTGATAGGGTATTTATTGTATATTCTTTTTGGACAAAACCTCAGCCGGTCTAATCTCTTTCAATGGGAGGATCAAAAAAAGATTGGAATCCATAAAATGTTAACAACGCAATTGAGTGAGGTTAGATCCAATGAATTTAAATTTCGCAATCAAGGTACTAAAAAAGGCAAAAGTTTAATCTATATGAATTTAATTAACAACGATGCTGTTTTAACTGAAGATAATTCGGTTAAATTGTTGACAGATGGTATAGGGAAATTTAACAGTTTATTAAAAGATATTGAAGGTGCGAAGGACCATATTCATCTACAGTACTATATTTTTAAAAAGGACCATTTCGGTAGAAAACTGATAGAACTTCTAACAAAGAAAGCACAAGAAGGGGTTAAAATACGTGTTCTATATGATGAAGTGGGTTCAAGGAGGTTATCAGAAGAGTATTTCAAGGATTTTCTTGAGGCATATGGTGAGGTGGGAGTCTTTTTCCCTTCCAAATTCTTTATTTTCAATCTGCGGTTGAATTACCGGAATCATCGTAAGTTAGTCATTATTGATGGAAAAACGGGATATTTAGGCGGTTTTAATATCGGTATAGAGTATCTTGGCGTAAACAAAAAATTTGGGTATTGGCGAGACACTCACTTAAGGATACAGGGTACTGCTGTTCATGCGATTCAGACTCGTTTTATTCTCGATTGGAATCAGGCATCCCCTAGCCAAAAAATCAACTATAAACCAAATTACTTTCCTAATCCTATCTCTCAAGGAAATGTCGGAATACAAATAGTTACAAGTGGACCCGATTCAAAAACAGAACATATTAAAAATGGGTACATAAAAATGATCTCATCAGCACAAAAATCGATTCTCATTCAGACTCCTTATTTTATTCCAGATATGAGTTTATTAGATGCCCTTCGTATTGCATGCTCTTCTGGCATTGAGGTTAATATTATTATTCCTAATAAACATGATCATATGTTTGTTTATTGGGCAACCCTGTCTTATATTGGTGAATTACTTATGGCTGGAGCAACGGTTTTCATATACGACGGTGGCTTTATTCACTCCAAAACAGTTATTGTAGATAAAGAAATATCATCTGTAGGAACTGCTAATTTTGATGTAAGGAGCTTTAAATTAAATTTTGAAGTAAATGCTTTTGTATATGACGAGGGTATAGCACAAAGACTGTCAACACAATTTTATGAAGATATAAAAGCATGCAGGAAGCTTACTCTTGAACAGTATCAAGAACGTCCACTTTGGTCACATTTTAAAGAGTCTATATCTAGGTTATTATCGCCTATTTTATAAAATTAACCAAAGACTATCATAAAGTAATAAAACATTTATTAGTAAAGCTTTATAAAAGAGAAAATCCCAAAAGAAATGAAATACCATAGTTATTTTTCAAGAATGGCTTGGAAACCAGTTAAAAAGCCTACTGGTTTCATCTCTAAATGGGTTGCCCCGGAGTTCAGTACGTGTACGACGGTTGTTCCGAAGCGCTCGACAAGATTGTGAAAAAATATACTTAAACAAACGGGTGCTTTACCTCAAGAACTTGCTGCTAAATACGGCAGCCTTTTTCTTATTGAACTTAGGAATGAAGGGTCTTAGGGATTAATCCCTAAGACCCTTTTCTGTCTTTGGTCCTATTTGTTGTTCGGTCGGTTGTTTTTTATCTAAAATTAATTGGAAACCATAATTCACAAATGAATAACCCAACGAAAATAAAAAAAGATGAATTGGTTTAATTTTCTTTAATTTATAGAGATTAGTATTTTCGAAAAATGTATTTAATGGATATGCAAATATCCAATCT
>NZ_JBALOV010000050.1:0-64655 GCF_036965045.1 Bacillus sp. JJ1533
CTTATTTCAGTGGGAAGAGTCAGAAAGGGCGGTTGATTCTAACATGCCATTGAGATTTTCAGAGGTTTGAATCCAAAAGCTGCCTTGATTTTGACATGTAACCAAGCTTTTTGGTCAATTCAGTCCAAATACATCCTGGACACTGACACTCACTTCATATTTTATAAGTTTGAAAGAATTCCCTTTGTTTTTGCACAAGTACTTTCCAATTTTGACCTACGTCAAAGTTTCTCTTTCCGCCCACATTTATAATAAAGGTGAGCAAAAAGACCATGATTGCAATTGTGACAACTTTATTAATCATCGGTGTTGTAAAAGGTGGTTTTCCTTATATCTGGTATGTTTATCTTAGAGTTAATTGTTCTAAACGTTAAACGATCAAAGGGCGAATGAACGATAAACAAAGGAGAGAAGATAATGTCTTGTCATTCTTGTAATCACGATTTTCATATAAAGAATTCATGTATTTCCAGGGTTCCGATTTTTAACCATTTAACCGAAACTGAAATGGTCGAAATTTCACAGGTTGCAGTAAGCAAACGCCTCAAGAAAGGTGAGCTTTTATTCCATGCTGATGAACTTGCTGAACAACTTTTTATTGTCCATAAAGGCTTTGTAAAAATGTACCGAATAACTGAGAACGGAAAGGAACAAATTATCCGATTTGTTGAAGAAGGTGACTTTATCGGGGAACTATCTCTTTTTTCAAAAACGATGACAACTAGCTTTGCGGAGGCAATGGAAGATACGGAGGTTTGTACCATTCAGCAGCAGGACATTCATCAATTGCTCCTTAGATATCCAACCATTTCACTAAAAATCCTAGAGGAATTCACGAGCCGCCTCCATGAAACGGAATCGCTTATTGAAAAATTAAACACACAGGATGTGGAAAAGCGTGTCGCAAGCTACCTAGTAGAACTAATCGAAGATCAAAGTGGAGAATCAATGACGATTCACTTACCAATTCGAAAAGGAGATCTTGCATCCTATCTTGGAACCTCTCAGGAAACACTCAGCCGCAGGCTCTCATCCTTTCAAAACCAAGGCCTCATTGAATTAAAAGGACAAAGGAAAATCATCATAAAACAACTAGAAGAGCTTAGAAATAAGGCAAACAACTAAGGAAAAGGTGATTGCGTTGAACAATGCCATTCTCGTATATGCAAGTATGTCAAGGAATACTGAATTGATGGCAACGTATATTGCAGAAGGTGTGGAGGAAAAAGGGGTTCAACTTGACGTGAAAGAATGCTTTGAAATAGATCCTAATGAACTCGTGAACTACCATGGAATTCTTATAGGAAGCTATACATGGGGGGAAGGCGAACTCCCCGATGAATTACTAGACTTTTACGATGAAATGGACCATCTGGATTTTCATTTTAAAAAAAGTACGGTGTTTGGTTCGGGTAGCGCACTTTACTCAAATTTCGGAGGTGCCGTTGACTTACTAGTAGAGAAACTCAAAGAACGTGGTGCTGACATTATCGCGGATCCCTTAAAAGTTGAACTTACTCCAAACGACAAAAACGAGATAATTTGCAAAGAATTTGGCAGACAATTTGCTGAAAAACTAATTGCTTTGTAAAAATTTCACACAATTGGCCTTCCGGAATAACCGAAAGGCTTTTGATATGTCTATATATTAAAACCGAACATCTACCATATTCACCCAGACTGAAAAAGTTGACTATCCCTTATTTCTTTTAGGAGTGATTTTTCGAGGCGTATAATTGATATCCTCTGAAGAGTAAATAGTCACAATAAGCGATCCGCCGTAAACCTTTGCCCGAATTAATATCGGCTGATTATATGTATTTTTAAAGAGAAAATCAGGTCCATACCAGCTTACTGTTGCATCACGTCCCGGAGGAACATAACCGACACGTTTACTATGGGAATAGCGCTTCACGATCTCAACCCCGGCAAGGTCAACGGCATTAAATAGGGTAGAGGAGGTTTGACAAATCCCACCCCCGATTCCTTCGATCAGTTCACCTCTAATGATTTCAGGTGCCGGCTGATAACCCCTGGCAGCAGTTCGTTTTCCAACGACCTTATTAAATGAAAAGGTTTCATTTTGAAAAAGGACATAACTATCAATCGCTGCGGCTGAAAGAGCAATATTTGTAGAACGTTCTTTATTGGATGAGTTAAAATGGGTCACATACTGCCCAATTTTTTTAACACGAATGGTTGATAAAAGTTCACTATCTACCCTTGGATAGGTTCTCTCAATGGGTACCTCAAGGAAATCCCCTTTTCCAAAAAAGTTAGAGTAAAATAACTTTGTGAATTTATCCTTATCTAATTTTACACCGACTTGTTCCTTAATGATTTCACCCGTTTTGCCAATCTTTGCATCCTTTGATTCCTCATATACTTGTTCATCTAAATAGGAAAGAAAGTCTGTATATTTTTTCGTATCCAATATAGGAACACCAACCAAGGGAAGTGAATATTCAGCCCGATTCACCGTGGCAATTGGATTTCCTTTATAGGTGATATATAGATTATCCTGAGGATGGAATTGCTGTACAGAAAAGAAAAGCATCATTGCCCATAATAATTTCAGTGTCCCCACCACCCTAACGAAACATCGTTTTTTATAGTATGGATGAATAGCTGAAATTCCATTAATGATGGTGGGAAATTTTTAACTTTAATATTGTAACAAAATGTTCAAAAACGAAAAAAACACCTGTGATATGCATCACATCAAGGTTTGAGGCATTTATGTTAATGAGATTTTCTTTTGACAAAAACTTCCTTCCGTTTTCTGTAACAACTTTTTTAGGTTCTTGATGTTATCATCATTTACACAGTGATAAAATTTTCAAAGAAAAGATTGAGAATATAATTAGCTACATATTACAAGTAGCTAAAAAATTTTTGACAACTTTGTGAAGTTGTACACAAATCCAGTACGACGTACATAGTTGTGAAATAAGAGCATCTATTCGGAAAGGAGTACTTTTATGAAAATCAAATGGTTTTTCTTTTCAATGGTTATTACTATTGCCACAGTGCTAACGGGATGTGAACCAGTAATGGTTTTAGACCCAAAAGGTCCTCAAGCTGCAAGGCAAGCCCATGATATCCTACTCTCAATTGGAATCATGGCAGTAGTAGTTATTGTCGTTTTTGTATTGTTAATATATATGCTTGTTAAATATCGGGCTTCAAAAATGCCAGAGGATTACGAGCCACCACATATTGAGGGGAACCCTTGGGTAGAAGCCATTTGTATCGGGATTCCAATTTTAATTGTAGGTTATCTTTCAGTCGTATCGGTTCAGAGTAACTACATCGTAGAGTCTGCGCCACAAGGTTACGAAGATCAAGAGCCATTGGTGATCTATGCGTCGTCCTCCGATTGGAAATGGCATTTTAGCTATCCGGAAGAGGATATTGAAACAGTCAATTACTTATACATTCCAACAGACCGACCACTTGAATTTAGACTTTATTCATACGGACCAATCACAAGCTTTTGGATTCCTCAGCTTGGCGGGCAAAAATACGCCATGGCCGATATGATTACAACATTGCATCTTGCGGCTGATGAGCAGGGCGAATTAATGGGTCGAAATGCGAACTTCAGTGGGAAAGGATTTGCAGAGAACACATTTAGCGTAAATGCTGTATCTCCAAAGGATTTTGAGGAATGGGTAGATGAGGTTAAAGAAACTGCCAAACCTCTAACAGAAGAGAAATTTGATGAGTTGCTAGAACCAGGGCATCTTGGACAAATGACATTTACCGGAACTCACTTAGAGTTTGCACCACCACCAGAGCATGATCACGGATCAGGTGATACTGAAGAGGGTCACGAAGCTCACGAAGCTAATTCGGAGCACGATGAGCATTAATTTATAGGAATTTTGCTATTCATGGACAAAAGTTTCGTGAGAAGTCATTGAATTGTTTTTGGAACCGCGTCTCGAGGACAAGACATACAGTGTGATACCGGAAAATGTCTTTGACAGAGCTATTCACGGACAAAACACAAGGTTGAAAGTAAATAATGTCCCTGATACGATGTCTCGAAAACAAAAACGAACGATTCATTAAAAAAATGTCTTTGAATAATTCAAACAAATAAATCTTGAACGCCGAATTTTGACTTCATTTGAAAGGAGTAACAAACGGATGGAATTCTTCGAACGTTTTGCCATACCACATCCTAGTCCAGCCATCTATGCAGCGATGGTTGCAATAGGACTTACCGTAATCGGAATCGTCGCTGGTTTAACCTATTTTAAAAAATGGGGTTATCTATGGCGCGAATGGTTAACAACCGTTGACCATAAACGAATTGGTATCATGTATTTAATATCCGCTTTAATCATGTTGTTCCGTGGTGGAGTGGATGCAGTTATGTTGCGTGCTCAGCTTGCCACACCTGAAGCTAAGCTGTTAGACGCGCAGCATTATAACGAAATTTTTACAACACATGGTGTAATCATGATCATGTTCATGGCAATGCCATTTATCATGGGTTTTATGAACTATGTTGTACCTTTGCAAGTTGGAGCGCGTGACGTCGCATTTCCACGTCTAAATGCGATTAGCTTCTGGCTTTTCTTTATGGGGGCAATGCTATTTAATATCTCCTTTGTAATCGGGGGATCACCTGACGCAGGTTGGACATCATATTTCCCACTTGCAGGCAATGAGTTCAGTAAATCAGTTGGAACGAACTATTATATGATCTCGTTACAGATTTCTGGATTGGGAACATTAATGACAGGTATCAACATGATTACGACGATTCTAAAAATGAGAGCACCTGGTATGACATTGATGAAAATGCCAATGTTCACATGGTCTACTTTAATTGCTAACCTCATTATTGTAACAGTGTTCCCAATTTTAACCGTTTTGTTAGCAATGGGAACAATGGATCGTCTATTTGGAACACATTTCTTTGCAAGCACAAACGGTGGAATGGATATGCTTTGGGCGAACCTATTCTGGGTTTGGGGGCATCCAGAAGTATATATCTTAATCCTACCTGCATTCGGTATCTATAGTGAGATCATTTCAACCTTCTCAGGAAGAAACCTATATGGTTACAAATCAATGGTTGGATCAATGGTCATCATCTCAGTACTTTCATGTCTAGTTTGGGCGCACCATTTCTTTACAATGGGGCAAGGGGCTGCATCAAACAGCTTCTTCTCAATCTCAACTATGTTGATTGCTATTCCGACTGGTGTGAAAATCTTTAACTGGTTATTCACAATGTGGAAAGGTAAAATCCGTATTACAGTACCAATGCTTTACTCAATTGGATTTATTCCGTTGTTTACAATTGGTGGGGTAACAGGGGTAATGCTTGCGATGTCAGCTGCAGACTACCAGTACCACAACACAATGTTCTTAGTGGCACACTTCCATAACACGATTATTCCAGGTGTTGTGTTTGCGATGCTCGCAGCACTCACATATTACTGGCCAAAAATGTTCGGATTTATGCTAAATGAACGTATTGGAAAATGGACGTTCTGGGCACTTTCAATCGGATTTGTCCTTGCA
Source organism: Bacillus sp. JJ1533 (assembly GCF_036965045.1). Lineage (NCBI taxonomy): Bacteria > Bacillati > Bacillota > Bacilli > Caryophanales > Bacillaceae > Bacillus > Bacillus sp. JJ1533. The sequence continues at coordinate 5,545 of NZ_JBALOV010000050.1, forward strand.
TTCTTCCCAATGTACATTTCAGGATTAGACGGTCAGGCTCGTCGTATGTACACGTACTCTGAAAGCACTGGTTTTGGTCCATTGAACATGATTTCGTTCATCGGTGCGGGAATTATGGCAATTGGATTTGCTCTGATTGTGTATAACATCTACCATAGTATCCGCTACGCATCAAGAGATATCGGAAGCGATCCATGGGATGCACGTACATTAGAGTGGGCAACACATACACCAGTTCCTGAGTATAATTTTGCGTTAACTCCAAATGTGAACTCAAGTCAACCATTCTGGGATGACAAAAAGAAAAAGCATAAGCTATTCCCAGGTAAGATTGAAAAAATTCACATGCCAAACAAAAGTGGGCTTCCATTTATCATGAGTAGTATTTTCTTTGTATGGGGCTTCTCATTCGTATTTGCAATGTGGCCACTGTTGATTATTTCAACAATTGCTATCTTTGTATGTATGGCATACCGTTCATTTGAAAAGGATCATGGACATTATATTCCAGTTGAAAAAGTAATAGAAACAGAAGAAAAACTTGGAGGTGCTAAACTATGAAGCTAGGACACTCGCAACCTCTTGAATATAGTACGCACCAAAACGAGTTAAATATATTTGGTTTCTGGGTTTTCCTAGGTGCAGAAATCATGCTTTTCGCAACCTTGTTTACATCGTATTTTACACTAGAGAACCGTATTGGAAGCGGTCCGTCAGGTGCAGAAATTTTTGAAATTACACCTGTGTTAATTGAAACATTTTTACTTTTAACTAGTAGTTTTACAATTGGTCTTGCCGTTCATGCGATGCGCATCGGCAGACAAAAGGCAATGATCGGCTTCTTCGTGGTGACATTGCTTCTAGGTCTAACCTTCCTAGGTGTCGAAATCTATGAGTTTGTTCACTATGTTCATGTTGGCGCAGGTCTACAAACAAGTGCATTCACAGCGATGTTGCTAACAACTTTAGGAACACACGGAATCCACGTGACATTTGGATTGTTCTGGGGAACTATGATTATCCTCCAAATTAGAAAAAGAGGCTTAAATGCAGAAACGGCTGGTAAATCATTCATCTTTTCATTGTATTGGCACTTCCTAGATGTCGTCTGGATTTTCATCTTCAGCTTCATCTATTTGAAAGGAATGATGTAATATGAGAGAACTTTTTCCAGCTAAACAAATAAGTGGCTTTGTATTTTCATTGCTTCTTACAGTTATTGCGCTTTCCGTGTACTTCCTTGATCTTTCCTTTACAGTTGGTATAACAATTCTTATTGTTACAGCATTTGTGCAGGCATTGGTGCAGCTGATTGTATTCATGCACGCTGGCGAAACAAAGGATCGATGGGCAATTTACGCAAATGTATACTTCATGATTTTTATAGGATTAATTACAATCTTTGGTACACTATTCCTGCTTGTTTGGGATATGTCCTAAGGTGGGTAAAGGGGTGTCTCTTGTTGAGACACTCCTTTATTTTTCACAAGAATATATGTTGCGTGTATATGCGTATCTTTTTTGTGAGGAAAAATAAAAAGCTTAGCCGATTGATGGCTAAGCCTATAAGTAAACGAATGTTTATTTATTCTTTTGAACCCTGTGCCTTAAGTAACATTTCTTCAGATGCAATTAAAAACAGCCCCATTAAAAAGACAAAAATGGCCCCCATCACTGTTCCGATTCCAATCGGTGTTAACACACTGGAACCGCTCCCAAAGAATCCTAGACAAAAAATAATGATACCGGCAATAAGCACTGTTCCCCCAAAATACTTAACAGCCTCAAGCATAGTAAATTTCATTTTTCCTCATCCTCCTACTATAAATTATTCACCTTGTTCACAAAATTGTCAAATATTTTTCACTAAATGTTCGAAATTTAATAATAGGATGTGGAAATTAGGGGCTTAAGCGCTGTTTTTAAACGTTTGAAGCAGGGCTAATAAAGCGTTGTAACGGAAAAGTGTGTCTTGCGTTACATGGTAGAGGTTGTTTTCTATAAGCATGTACTACAAAAGTGGCCTTGTGTGACATGCTGGATCCGTATGCCCCCAAGCATGTACCGCAACAATGATCTTGCGCTAAACGCTCAACCAAACCACCCTTCCGATAACGACTCAAAAGTATTTTGGCTTCCGAAAAAGGGAAATAAAAACCGAAGTCACCAATAGAGCATTTAACAATCCAATGTGTTACCATAGGGAAAACTAACCTAAATGAGGTGTAAAAATGAAAATTGAGGTTTGGTCGGATTTTGTCTGTCCGTTCTGTTATGTAGGAAAACGTCGCTTAGAGCATGCACTTGAGCATTTTCCAAATCGTGATCAAGTCGAAGTGGAATTCAAAAGTTTCGAATTAGATCCGAATGCAAAGCCATATTCAGGAGAGAGTATCCATGAATTGCTTGCTTCAAAATACGGTACAAGCGTTGAACAGGCAAAGCAAATGAATGAAAATGTTGGACAGCAAGCTGCAGAAGTCGGGTTAGATTATAATTTTGATAAAATGAAGCATACAAATACATTTGATGCACATCGCCTCGCAAAATATGCAGCAACGGTGGGGAAAGAAAAAGAAATGACTGAGATTCTCCTTCAATCCTATTTCATAGAAGGAAAACTCATCAGTGACCATGAGGTATTAGCTGATCTTGCGGAATCTGTAGGTATCGAACGGCAAGCAGTGCTTGATGTGTTGAAAGACGAAAAGAATTATGCAAATGATGTACGAATTGACGAATCAATTGCACAACAAATTGGTGTTACCGGTGTTCCATTTTTCGTCATCAATCAAAAATACTCCATTTCTGGTGCGCAGCCAACCTCTACTTTCCTAGGTGCCCTCCAGCAGGTTTGGAAAGAAGAAAATCCTGAACAGTAATCAGGTCTAGTATATCAGAGAAAAGATAAAAAAAGTATGAAGGTGTACAGAGCCAATATGGTTTTGTACTTTTCTTTTATAGAAAAAAGGATGGTACCAATCACGTTTCCCAGTTGAGATGGACAATCTAATTCTCTTTTTGATAACATGTTCAATGTACTATAGAATGTGTACATTTTGCTGGATCCTTTACCAATTTGAGACAGGATACCCGTGTTACGGCTGTTCTTCATGAACGCAAAGGTGATTTTCAACATCCAAGAAGAAGAACTTAAGTACTTTAAAAAGAAAGAATAAAAAGGTGAGATCATCCTGATGTTTATATCTTTAGCTATTCTGTGTCTCATTTGGGGATTTAATTTTATTGTTATGAAATTGGGAAACGGTGTTTTTCCTCCTGGCGAGTTTGCAGCATGGAGATTTGTCACAGGTTCCATCGTCCTCCTAGCTTTATGTTTCATAAAGAAAATACCATTGCCGAGTAAATCCGATTTCAAGTGGTTCGTTTTATGTGGATTACTCCAAACCACTTATTTTAACATCGCAATTCAAATTTCCCTTAACTATATTAGCGCAGGTCTTACCTCTGTTCTGACTTACAGTATGCCACTTTTTCTATCACTCATGGCGCATAGGTGGATTCCTGGTGAACGGTTAACGGCTAGGAAGACATTTGGAATTGTGATCGGTATCATGGGGTTATTTCTCGCTATGAATATCCATTTTGGCGGATCCATTTGGATCGTGTTACTAGCACTAAGTTCTGCTATATCTTGGGCTTTAGCTAGTTTGCTATTTAAATTAAAATTAGAACATTGTGATACCATTCAGTTTACCACTTGGCAAATGACGATTGGGGCGGTAGGTATATTGGTATACACTCTTTCATTTGAAACTAGTGAACCAAATTGGGGCATCATGCCGGTTATATATATTCTATTTTCTGGAGTTGTTGCCTCAGCCCTTGCTTTTGTCATGTGGAATCAAATTTTGAGACGTACAGAAGTAAGCAAGGCATCGACTTCTTTATTGATTGTCCCACTTGTCGGTGTTATTTCTGGATACCTTTTTTTGAATGAAAGTTTAAGCATTATTACGTTAGCGGGGATATTACTTGTCTTAGTAGGGATATGGTTTGTAAATAGTAAAAGTACTCGCGAATCCCTCATGGAAGAATCGAGTGACTTCAAAAAAGCACTATAAGGAATACTTAAAGTAAGCATTGAATTTAAAGGAGAATATCATTATGGAAAAAGTCACCCCATTTTTAATGTTTCAAGAAGGTAACGCGGAGGAAGCGATGAATTTTTATACATCAATTATTGAGGATTCCGAGATTACAAATATTGTTCGGTACGGAGCAAATCAACCAGGGGACGAAGGGACTGTCATGCATGCAACTTTTACATTAAAAGGGCAAGAGTTCATGGCCATTGATAGCAATATAAAGCATCAGTTTACATTTACACCTTCGTTTTCAATTTATTTAACCTGCAGTACGGAAGAAGAAATCGATACACTCTATCACAAGTTAAAAGAAGGCGGAGGAGAATTAATGCCTTTAGGTGATTATGGTTTCAGTAAGAAATTTGGCTGGGTGAATGATCGCTTCGGTGTTTCTTGGCAACTGAATTTAGCATAAAATGAGAGCCAAAACGCTTAGATGATAAAGTCTAAGCGCTTTTTGGTTACATTTTCTTCTATTTTTTTCTCGAAAAGCGCTATTTGTTGGAGTATAATATAATTTGTTCAAAATGTAGGTTGTGGAACGGTTGCCTTTTTGTAGAAGTCAAAACTTACATTCTAATTTAAGATACGTTGAAAGCGAGTGTTCAAGATGGGACGTAAATGGAATAATATTAAGGAAAAGAAAGCTTCCAAGGATGCGAATACAAGTAGAATCTATGCAAAATTTGGACGTGAAATCTATGTAGCAGCAAAACAAGGAGAGCCTGATCCTGAATCAAACCAACATTTAAAAGTCGTTCTTGAGCGTGCGAAAACATACAGTGTACCAAAACATATCATTGACCGTGCAATTGAAAAAGCAAAGGGTGGTTCTGAGGAAAGTTACGATGAACTGCGCTATGAAGGCTTTGGGCCAAACGGATCCATGGTGATAGTGGATGCCTTAACAAATAACGTCAACCGTACAGCATCAGATGTACGTGCTGCTTTTGGTAAAAATGGCGGTAACATGGGTGTCAGCGGTTCTGTAGCTTACATGTTTGATGCAACTGCTGTTTTCGGCGTGGAAGGCAAAACGGCTGATGAAGTTCTGGAACTGTTAATGGAAGCAGATGTAGATGTACGCGACATTCTTGAAGAAGAGGATTCTGTCATCGTGTATGCGGAGCCAGAACAATTCCATGCAATCCAAGAAGCTTTTAAAAATGCAGGAATTACTGAGTTTACAGTAGCGGAACTAACCATGCTCGCACAAAACGATGTCACTCTTCCGGACGATGCAAAAGAAAAGTTTGAAAAAATGATTGATGCTCTAGAAGACCTAGAAGATGTACGTCAGGTATACCACAACGTTGACCTAGGCGAATAATGAATAAGTACGAAGACCTTTTGGACAGTGACTTGCCAAAAGGTCTTTTTTCATAAATATTTTTCGAACTATGAAACTTTCTGCTTATTAATGCGTATTTGTCTACTATAGATACCTTAAAAAGGGGGAAGTTTATGTATCCAGGTGATGCGGTCTTCAATGCTATCCCAATTTTTGTGATGATTATGTTTATTGTTGTGATTGGACTGATTATTTTTAATATGGGAAAGGGAATTAGTCAGTGGAAAAAGAATGAAGATTCACCTAAACTTAGTGTTCCTGCACTCGTAAAAACAAAGCGGACACATGTTAGCAGACATACCCATCATCATACAGAACCACATCACCACGACCATGTCACATCATCCACTAGTTACTATGTGACATTTGAATTTGAGAGTGGGGATCGTTCAGAATTTAAGGTTTCTGGTGGTGAATATGGTCAACTTGCTGAAGGGGATATGGGGAAACTTACATTTCAAGGAACGCGATATTTAGGGTTTGAAAGAATGAGAAATTAAAGGATTCTGTCAATTTTTCTAGAATTATAGGGTAAAGAGGAGGGGGTTCATTAATGTCAATACAACAATTTTTAGAGGAGCAAAATAAAGCAATTCGAGAATTACATATAAATAGTGCAGAAGCTTCATGGATGGCAGCGACCACTGGGGAGGACGAGTGGAATGCGAAATCAGCAGAAGCGGACACCGCATATAGTGTTTACTTTTCAGATGCGGAACGCTTCGAACAGGTGAAAAAATACATAGACCAAACGGAGGATCCTGTCCAAAAACGCCAGCTTGTGCTTTTATATTCAAACATGCTTGAAAACCAACTTTCAGAAGATAAGTTAAAGGAAATGGTTCAGTTATCAACGGAATTAGTGGGTGTGTTTAACACATTCCGCGCGACATTGAATGGAAAGCAAGTATCAGAAAACGATGTGCGTCAAATTTTAATTAAAAGCAATGACCTTGAACTAAGAGAACAAGCGTGGCATGCAAGTAAGCAAATCGCAAAAGAAGTCGAAGAAAAATTATTAATACTTGTGAAAAAGCGAAATGAGGCAGCTCGTTCATTAGGCTTTGATAACTTCCATCAAATGAGCTTTGCATCACAGGAGCTTGACCGTGAAGAAATCTTTTCGATTTTTACAAAGTTAAAGGAACTCTCCGATGAGCCATTCCGTCAGGTGAAAGGGGAAATGGATGAAGAGCTTGCAGAACGATTTGGAATTAAGGTCGAGAACCTTCGTCCATGGCATTATGCGGATCCATTTTTCCAAGAGGCACCCCCATTAAAAGAATTAGACTTAGATCCCTTTTATGATGGGAAAAATCTGGAGGAATTATCAGCAGCGACCTTCGCTAAAATGGGGATGGATATTACAGATATGCTTCAAAAAAGCGATTTATATCCAAGAGAGAAGAAAAATCAACATGCATTCTGTACCGATATTGACCGCGAGGGGGATGTGCGCGTTTTAAGCAATAATTTGCCTTCTGATTATTGGTCCAATACGATGCTTCACGAATACGGGCATGCAGTCTATTTTAAATATATCGATCGTAGTCTACCATTCTTATTGCGCAGCCCGGCTCATACATTAACAACCGAAGCAATTGCGATGTTATATGGTCGTTTCGGCAAAAATCCTGAGTGGCTTCAGCAATTTTTAGGATTGGACAAAGAGAAGGTGGATGAAATAAAGCCACTTATTGATAAATCTTTACGCCGTCAAATGCTGATCGCGGGGCGTTGGATTATGACGTTTGTGTTCTTTGAACGCGAGCTTTATGAAAATCCTGATCAAGATTTGAATCGTTTATGGTGGAAACTAGTTAGCGAGGTTCAATATTTGACACCACCTGAAAACCAGGATTATCCACATTGGGCTGCGAAGATTCACTTTACGTTGGTTCCAGTGTATTATCAAAACTATTTGCTTGGTGAACTCACAACTTCCCAGCTTCAGCGCTATATTGAGAAGAACATCTCAACTGATCTCTTTACAGAAAAAGTGGGAGAATTCCTGTTGAATGAATTCTTTAAGCCTGGCGCGTTATATAATTGGAATGAAAAAATTGAAAGAGCCACTGGAGAGAAATTAAATCCACAGCATTTCGTTGATCAATTTGTTGCAGTGAATACAAAGTGAAACTTCTTCATTGGGGGCATTCACCCCCAATGAATTTTCATTATACGAAACGATTTTTACTAACAGTTAAAGACACATGTAGTGAATTAAAAACATAATTTATCTCGAGATAGTCGTTAGGGAGATTATAAAGTGAGTGAAATAGATAAAAGAAATCGATTAAGCGATGAACCATTTACTTATCAAATTACGAAAAGCGGAATGGTACTGGTCTATTATTCAGGAAAGCAAATCAAAATAATAAAGGGTAAGGAGGCTGAAAGACTACTAGCAAAGATTAAAGAAGTTGAAGATGATAAAACAAAAATACAGTTATTGCTTGCTAAAGTTACGGGAAACTTTAAACGCGGAAACGAAAAGTTCGGTAAAAATAGCAAAAAGTAAATGAAGCCTCAACAAGCGTTAAGGCTTTTTTGACTTAGGTTGTGAAAGTTAAGACTGAGCTTTCTTCCCATGTTACAATCAAAAGGAGGGTGTAGATGTTCTCTTTTTTTGGTGCGAAATGTGCAATTTGTAAACGAAAAATAAAGCCTCTGCGAAAGTATGTTGATGATAAAGGGAATACAATTAAGGTGTGCAATCCATGCTCGGAATACGCCGAAAGACGTGCATACAAAATCAGAAGGTAAAGAAGGATGAAGTAGGTTGTACTTAACAGTTAAAGAAACAGCAGAATATTTATCAATTCCAGAAGAACTAGTGAAAAAACTTATTCAAGAAAAAAAGGTGCGTGCCCTTTTTGATGGCGAACAGTACCTCTTGAATAAAGACCAATTTAATACAACGGTTGAACAAATTGAAAAATACAAAAAGCTTTACGAAGAATGGCTCAACGAACCTATTCCCGAGGATATCGACGTAAAAGACGAGGATTGAGTTTGAGTCATAGGGATAGGTTCCGCTTCCCACCATGTTGACAAAAAGGGACAGTACGACTGTCCCTAATATCCCTTTTTATAATCCACAACATTTTTCGGTAGGACCCCACCTTGGGCATAGCTCTTCAGATTGGGAATAAAGATATCTTCAATGACACGCTTTGTGTAATGCTCCGTTGAACCAGATGTATGTGGTGTCACAATGACGTTTTCGAAAGTCCACAAAGGGCTGTCTTGATCTAACGGCTCTTTTGTAAACACATCCAACCCAGCCCCGGCAATCTCACCCGAACGAAGTGCCTCAATCAATTCATCCTCAACCACAATCTCACCGCGTCCAATATTAATGAAAAATGCTGATGACTTCATTTGCTTAAATTCGCTTGCTCCAAATAAATGATGAGTTTCATTTGTCAGAGGTAAAGTTATAACCACGTAATCACATCTTGGCAATACATCAGATAATTGGTCTGTTGTATACATTTCATCGACGAATTCCTCTTCACGTCCTGAATGGCGAATGCCAAGGACAGTCATTCCAAAAGCTTTTGCAATCTTAGCCGTTTCCTTTCCGATGTGACCTACCCCTATAATACCAATCGTTTTTTCATGAATCTCAAGCTTCATATCGGCATGATGCCATTTTTTCTCCTGCTGATTCCGTACATATGTATGAATTTTTCTCGTTAAACCTAACATCAATGCAAAGATCGTTTCTGAAATCGGAAAAGCATGGACTCCATTTGCACTTGTAAGCAGAATTTGTTTTCTCTCCATCTCTGGAAGAGGCATGCTATTAACTCCCGCACTCCAGCTTTGCAGCCAACGAAGCTTTGAATCATTATTGATGCAATGCTCCGCAATCTCCTTTTTCCAACCAACAATCACTTCAGCATCTTGTAAATGATCCAACCAAACAGATGAATCACGCCCAGCAACAATCTCCCAGTCAGGAATAATTGCTTGAATTTGTTCTAGATGTAATTGCTCAATATTTTGCGTAATAACTAGCTTTGACATGGTGTTCCCCCAATCCTAGAATTAATTTAATCTTATAGTAATACAGACTAGCTTGCTATACCAGTCGAACATGGTGAACTTTTTCCAAGTACCAATCTAAACAGTCAAGTACGTGTTTTATTCAAAGCTATTAATAAAAAGTCTATGTATTTAGTTATATCTTACATAATTATTGAAATTTTCCTAATAAATAAATATAATAAGTGTATATTATTTGGGTGATTATTGGGAAGGCTCTAATAAAGCCTTGTCTTATAGTAAAAACTCAGTTCCACGCTAGGGGACTGAGTTTTTTTAGTGCCCAGAGAAAGGAGTAAAGTGTGCAAACACCCATCCAAAAGCCAATTGGAACTCAGGGTATGATTATCTGCCTTCTTGCTATTGGATATGTCACTCTTGAATTGTTTCCTGTAGGATCGGTAAAAGCAATAGTATCCATCATGATAATTACTGTAGTTATCTGGATTCTTCCGCGTATCCGGGGCTCACTCATGATTATCAGCCTCATTCTATTAATCATTGGTATAATTTTCATGATTTCTTACGGCGCAACAGTTCGTGAGTGGCTTGATGCTGCAAGAATAAATCTTACTCTTGTTGCTATTTTCCTGTTCACCCCACTTCTCGGGATTCCGGTGCGGACAGGAGGATATGTTAATGCTCTTAAGTTGGTACTGTCAACGCGAATGAACAACCCTAATTTTTTCTTTGCAGGTTCGAGCCTGCTATCTCATATCTTAGGTGTTGTCTTGAACATTGGTGCCATATCAATCATCCACGAGCTTTCAAAAGCTTCAGATATCAAAAACAATAAGATGATTGCCGCATGCATAAATAGGGGGTTTATTAGTACCATATTTTGGGCCCCATATTTCTCTGCGATGGCTCTAATAACTAGTTCCCTTCCAGTTAAATGGGGTGATATTCTCTTTTATTCACTTGGTCTTAGTGGTATCGCACTTATTGTGAGTTATTTATTCGAGAGACCCTATAGGTTGGAAAAAGGTACAAAACTGAAACAAGCAGAAGGTGATACAAATGAGCTAAAAAAGGCAAAAAGAAAAGTAGCAGAACTATTTTTTCTTCTCCTATTGATGATAGTGGGAGTCCTCTTCATGGAGAAATTGACAGAGTCAAGCATGACCTTCATCATATGTGTTTTTTCCGCTCTTTTTCCGCTCATCTGGTGTCTTTTAAAGAGAGAATGGAAAAAATATAAAGTTGAGTTCAAACAACATATTTTCACTGGGATTCCTAGGATGAAGAAAGAAATCGTCTTATTTCTAATTGCAGGATTTTTTAGCGGTGCTTTCGTTAAGACAGGCTGGAGTAGTGAACTCGTTAATGGACTTAATGTAGTATTTTCTAGTTTTAGTATTGGAATTGCATATGCAATCGTGTTTTTAATAGTTCTTACAGCTGTAATCGGGCTGCATCCTATCGTAGTTGTTACTATTATCGTAACGAGCATTGATCCGACAATGCTTGGCATCTCTTATGAGTTTTTTGCCATCCTTCTTCTTTCAGGTTGGGGGATATCTAATACAGTAAGTCCTGCAACTGCAGTAAACAATCTTTTATCAGGGCTAATGAAAACTGACCTTTTCGAGGTTTCTGTTCGTTGGAATTTAAAATATTCTATCGTAATGCTGATTATCATTCCATGTTATTTAAAATTTGTAGGGATTTAAAGGAGGAATTATTTTGTATAAAGTAGTATCATCTTCACCAACGTTTGGTATGTATTCAAAACTTCCTGTAAACTATCTTGAAAATGAACAATGCACAGTATCGATCCTTGATAAAGATACAGCTAATAATGAGGAAAGGCTAGCGCTTGCCTTGAAAGAGGCTGATGCTTTAGTGGTAGGTGTTGAGAAAATTAGTAAGAAGGTAATAGATGCTGCAGAGAACTTAAAGGTGATTGCAAAGCACGGTGCAGGGGTTGACAATATCGACTTACAGGCAGCAAAAGAAAGGAACATATCTGTTGCATTCGCACCGGGAGCAAATAAACATGCTGTAGCTGAACTGGCGTTTGGCCTTCTTTTATCTCTTGCACGTGAGATACCTCTCACAAACCGTAAGGTAATAAATGGAGAGTGGCCAAGGGTGGTCGGTAGTGAATTATATGGTAAAACACTGGGTGTCGTCGGGACCGGAAGAATTGGAAAGGAAGTCATCAAAAGAGCCAGTGGCTTCAATATGGATATCCTAGCTTTTGACGTCTATCAGGATCAGAAATTACTAGAGTCAGGGGTTATATATGAGACTATGGATGTGATTCTAGAAAAATCGGATTTTATTACTATTCATACGGATTTGAACGAGCAATCAAAAAATTTGTTTAGTCATGAGGCTTTTAAAAAAATGAAAAAAAATGCTTACATAGTCAATACCGCAAGAGGTGGGATTATTGACGAAATGGCTCTTTATGATGCACTTATAAGTGGAGAAATCTCAGGTGCGGCGCTGGATGTATTCGAAAATGAGCCTACAGGAAACTCACCGCTGATTTCACTACCGAACTTCATTGCGACACCGCACATGGCAGGATATACGGCTGATGCCCTAGAAGAGGTTGGGATGATTACCGCAAGGAATATTGTAAATGTTTTAAAAGGGGAAAAAGCTGAGTTTGAGTTAGTATGAACGATAAAAGAGTCAGTCTAGGGCATCTAGCAACATGCTATTATAATGGATAAACTGTCTTTAGAAAATATTAATATCCTAACTTTTTTTATTGAGAAAAACACTATTTTCATGTTGACAATAAAAAATATTATATGCTAACATTCAGATTATCGAAATATTTGAAAAGTATATTACAGCTGAATATCTACTGGGGGACTACCCAAATAGTCTCTCACTTCATAGATATAACTCAGTGACGTCCAAACTAGGTTTTAGGTTTGTTTGTCATTGAGTTTTTTTGTTTAACTTTTTTCAAATGGAAGCCGTACGGCCTTCGCCATATCTATTCAAAGGGGAGATACATAGCTGAATTATCAATAAATTATCTGAATGTTTAGTGTTGACGGAATATACTTTTTTTTGTAATATAAAAATCATATATCATATATCATATATGATATATGATTCTTGTCGAGGGATGTGATAAAAATAAAAATGTATCGGACAAAAAAAGAAATGATTTATCAGATTCTGAGAGAAGAAATCCTAAACGGTCAATATAAATTTGGGGAAAAGTTAGTCATTAGCAGACTTGCCATTAGGTTTGAAAGCAGTGAAATCCCTGTCCGGGAAGCTATTAATCTATTAGAATCTGAAAAGTTAATAGAGTTCAAACCCCATGTGGGTGCTGTGGTTAGTACATTATCGGCTAAGGATATTCGGGAGATTTTTGAATTGCGTGTAGAATTGGAAGGGCTCGCAACGAGATTGGCGGTAGAAGCGTTGACGGAAGAAAACTTTTCAGAACTTAGAAAGATACTGGATGATTCCGTTCAAGCTTTTAAGGATAAGGATTACATCCGATTTGAAGAATTAAACGTAGCATATCATAACAAAATTTATTCCGCTTGTAATAATCAGCTCTTAATTCGGACCATTGATGATCTGTGGAGCAACACCAAAAGATACCCTTCTTTATTTAAAGGAAATGATGAACATATTCAGGCTTCAATCCATGAACACGAAGATATCTACAGGGCTTTATTGCGAAAAGACGGCATGCTTTCGGAAAGCTATATGATTAAACATAAAACACGTGCTGGTAGAGAAATTCTTCGGCTAACGCAACAAGAATTTTATGATAAGCTCCATGCTCGTCTTATTCCTAAGTCAAGCAACAGTAATTAATAATTTTTAGGAAACAAAAGAAATATATTCGTTTTGCAAAAAAACGATTAAACTAATCGTCTTGAAAGGAGGCACATAATGGGCATAAATATTGAACAGATCAAATAATTTCTCAATCCCAAATTTCCAAAAAGCCGGGAGAGGTGAGCTATTGTTCTCACTACTGATTTAATTTTAAATGAAAAACGCAAAAGGATATGGGTGTTCCAATGCAGGAACAAACGATTAACATTTTAAATAAATTGGCGAAAGGATTAAATATATAATGAAAATAGTGCAATTTTTAGAAAGCGGTACCAAGTCATATGGGGTATTGAAGGACGGGATTATCGTAAAAATTGAGGGAGACATATTTGGTGAATACCGGGAGACAAATGAAAGATTCTCTCTTGCCGATGTAAAGCTACTCGCTCCGGTCAATCCAGGCAAAATAGTAGCAATTGGTCTAAATTACAAAAAACACGCTGAAGAAGTGAACAAACCACTTCCGACAGAACCTATGATGTTCTTGGTATCCCCGACTGCTGTTATAGGACCAGGTGAGACAGTTGAACTCGTTAACCCTGAAAATCGTAATGATCATGAAGCTGAAATTGCAGTTGTTATTGGAAAAACTGCAGAAAATGTAAGTGTCGACGAAGCACTTCAATATGTATTGGGATACACAATCTGCAATGATATTTCGGACAGAGCACTTCAAAAGTTCGATGGGCAGTTTACAAGAGCAAAAAGTTTTTCAACCTATAAGCCACTTGGACCAGTCATTGTAACCGATATCAATCCGGATGACCGACCGATTACATTGAGGGTGAACGGTGAGATAAGGCAAGATTCAAATACTAGTGATATGATCTTCTCAACAGCTGAGATAGTTTCATTTGTTTCTAATGTCATGAGACTTAATCCGGGGGATGTCATTATTACCGGGACGCCATCTGGTGTATCGCCGCTTTATGATGGTGATACGGTAGAGGTGGAAATCGAAGGAATCGGAGTTTTATCAAATCCTGTTACTGTCAAGAACAGGGCAGTTTTACACAACTAATAAGGATTAAGGGGGAAATGCTGATGAAAAAGAGAAAATTGTTATTTCCAATCATAGCTGCTGCAATGGCAATAGGGCTTTCTGCTTGCGGCAGTAATAAGTCGGGTGAAAAAACAGAGCTTGCCAGCGGTTCGACAAAATCTGATTACCCAACAAGAGCAGTCGAGATGATTGTCCCGTTTGCACCTGGAGGAACGACTGACAGTTCTGCGAGGGCTATAGCGAGTGTTGCAAACAAATACCTTCCAAACGGGCAAAGTGTAACCGTAGTAAATAAGGATGGGGGAGCGGGAACAATTGGTATGAATGAGGTAGCTCAAGCAAAAGGAGATGGATATACCATTGGAATGGCGACAATTGGCCCAATGACTATCAAAACTCATTCAAAAGAAGTCACTTATAAGCCTGAAGATTTTAAACCGATCATCCAAGTTGTTGCAACACCTAACGTACTTGTCGTAAAGTCTGATTCGGAAATAGAGACCTTCGAAGATTGGATGGAGTATGTAAAGGATAACCCTAATAAATTTACATTTGGGACGAGCGGTGCAGGCTTGACCCAGCATATCACGATGGAAAATCTTATGACAAAAACTGATGTGAAGGTTAAACACGTTCCTTTCCAAGGGGGAGCACCTGCTCTAACTGCTCTACTTGGAGGTAATCTTGAAGGGGCACTTGTTCAGACACCTGAAGCCATTCCTTATATAGAGGAAGGGACACTTCGTCCAATCTGGATTTCTGGGACATTCAAGCCTGAAGAATTAGAGGATATTCCTCTACTAACGGAAAAAGGCATTGATGTTAAAGGAGATGTCTGGACCGGACTTGTAGCCCCAGCATCGGTTCCGGATGAAGTGGTAAAGGTGCTACATGATGCATTTAAACAGGCATTAGAAGACCCGGATGTAATTGACCAATTAAAGAAAATCGGAACAGAACCTGTGTACAAGAGTACTGAAGAATTTAAGAAAATTGTTCAGGATGACTATCAGTTAAACGGTGAAGTTCTTGAGGCTATTGGTCTAAAATAACAATTTTTTGGGGCGGGTGGGATATTTCCGCCTTCCCTTTCTATTAAAAGGGGTGACATGATGCGAAACGCAGGTGTTTTAGCGGCAATCCTGATAACAATATTTTCGGTTTTTTTTCTATACCATAGCACTAAGTTGGATTATCAAGGACCGCTCGGATTTGGTCCCGGTTTTTTCCCGCTATGGCTGAGTATCCTCCTCTTGTTCCTTTCAATCTTATATCTGATGATGAGTTTTAAAGAGGTCATTGATATACGCGAAATTTTGCCAAAGGGAAAGTCATTGCTGGATTTCACGTTTATTCTCCTTTCCATGATCTTGTTTATCCTTCTAATAGAAAGAACAGGATTCGTCATCGCAGGAACGGTGTCCTTGATTGTACTTTTGTTTCGCACGTTTAAGTGGTATTTCACTCTTTCATTGTCCGTTGGAATCTCGCTTGCGATATTTATTATCTTCGCAAAAGGGTTGTCGATTCCATTCCCGGTCAATTCATTCGGGTGGTAAGGGGAGGAATTTATGGAAACGTTTGGTCTGTTATTGAATGGTTTTTCTAATGCACTAACATGGGAAAACCTATTGTTTTGTATAATTGGAGTATCGGTTGGAATGTTTGTAGGCGTTATGCCGGGGTTAGGGCCAGTTGCGGGGACAGCGATACTTATTCCTCTCACCTTTGGCATGGATCCGACATCGGCGATAATTATGCTATCTGGAATTTACTACGGGGCAATGTACGGAGGTACGATTACATCTGTCTTAATTAATATCCCAGGTGAGGCAGCAAGTGTTATCACCTGTATTGATGGTCATCAGCTTGCAAAGCAGGGAAGAGCGGGCGTAGCCCTTGGTGTTGCTGCTGTTGGCTCATTCGTAGGTGGAATTACTGCACTTATTGGACTTGCTTTTATTGGACCACCGCTTGCAAGCTTTGCATTGAGATTCGGTCCGCCTGAGTTCTTTGCACTTATGATTCTTGGTCTTATGATGCTAATTGGACTTATGGGGAAGTCTCTTGTAAAAGGTTTCATTGCCGCGGTTTTTGGTCTCTTACTTGCTTTTGTAGGGATCGACCCGATTTCCGGAAGTTCTCGTTTCACTTTAGGCATCCCTGAGCTTTTTAGTGGGGTCGACTTTGTTATTGTTGCCATGGGGCTCTTTGGAATTTCTGAGATACTTTATAACGCTGATCAAGGGCAAACGGCTGAAAAGCCTGCGAGAGTCAAAGGACTATTCCCACGACGAGATGAATGGTCAGCTACCCTAAAATCGATTGGGAGAGGAACAGGACTTGGAGTTTTGATTGGACTTGTACCTGGAGCGAACGCAGTGCTGTCGTCTCTTGCTTCCTACTCTCTTGAAAAGAAGATATCAAAAAATCCTGAGTCTTTTGGTAAAGGGGCAATTGAAGGGGTAGCAGGTCCTGAAACAGCAAACAATGCGACTAGTGGAAGTGCGCTTATCCCACTTTTTACTTTAGGGCTTCCCAGCTCTCCAACAGTTGCTGTTATACTTGGAGCATTTATCATGCACGGTCTTCAACCAGGTCCAAAAATTTTTAGGGAGAATTCGGATTTTGTATGGGCGGTAATTGCAAGTATGTTCATCGGGAATGTGATCCTTCTTATCATGAACCTTCCGCTTGCAAATCTTTGGGCAAAAGTTGCGCAGGTCCCATATAAGATTCTTCTTCCGTTAATCATGATGTTTACGATGGTCGGTGCTTATACTGTAAAAAATAGTGTCTTTGATATCGGATTAATGTTGATTTTTGGCGTTATTGGCTACTTCATGAAAAAGCTTGATATACCAATTGCGGCAACCGTTCTAACGCTTGTGCTCGGAAGCCAAATTGAATCTTCCTTTCTGCAGTCGATGGCAATCTCGGATGGGAACGCCGGCATATTCTTCACAAGGCCGATTTCCGCTGTCTTAATAGTCCTCACTGTCATTATATTCGTTGGGACGTTAATTGCGGGGCTTAAGAACAAAAAAAGTATGTTGGGCACCGATATGGAAATATAGGGGGAGATTTAATTGAAACTGGAGGGAAAAGTATCCTTGATCACGGGTGCAGCCCGTGGGCTTGGCTATATTATGGCTTTGCATCTGCTAAGGGAAGGCGCAGTTGTAGTAATCAATGATATTGACGAAGATTCAGTAAAAGAAGCTCTGGCTTCTTTAAAAAAAGAAGGATATGAGGCCAACGGGTATGCTGCAAATGTTACGAATAAAGAGCAAGTTAAAAGTATGGTTAATTATGTTATAGAAACCTTCGGAAAAATAGACGTTTTAGTTAACAATGCCGGGGGAGCACTTAGAACTCCAAAAAGGTTTGAGGAAATTACTGAGGAACATTGGGATCTTGTCCTTGATGTCAATTTAAAGGGAACGTTCCTTGTCTCACAAGCGGTTGTTCCCTATATGAAAGAAGATGGAGGAAGCATAATCAACCTCTCATCCATTGGAGGAAGAACTGCAAGCATTGTTACAGGCGTCTCCTATGCAGCTGCAAAGGCAGGAGTCGTTGGTTTCACTAGAAGGCTCGCAAAAGAATTAGGACCTTTTGGAATCCGTGTGAACGCTGTAGCTCCAGGTCTTGTCCTATCGGGAGAACGCCTGCAAGAGACGTGGGACACAATGGTAGAGGAAGAAAAGGAAGAAGTTCTTGAAGCTATTCCATTAAGGCGCTTAGGAACAATAGATGAACAGGCAAAAGTAGTCAGCTTCCTTGCCAGTGATGAATCCTCTTATATGACCGGTGCTGTACTAGACGTAAACGGCGGTCGTTTCATGGGCTAAATTAATAAAAGGTGTTGAAGACCCCCCTCATGTAATTTATAATATTATTTAATAATAATAATTTTCAGACTGGGGGATCTCATGGAAATAAAAGATACAGTTCTGGTCACAGGCTTTGCACAAGGGCCAAAAGGTACTACTGTTTATGAAACTTACAAGACAATAGGCGTTGTTCTCGTCATCAATACTAAGACAGGCGTGATTGAAGACGCACAATTTACAGTTATTACCCAGTTAATGAATACTTATCTAAGTACCCTTGTTAAGGGATATGATACAAAACAGGGGATTCATCCTTTATTAGAAGAAGTAAAAAAACATTGTTTTGCTCCTTCACAGGGGGCGGTAATTCAATCCATCCGTTCCGCATGGGACAGATATAATGAAATAAGACAGGTACATTTGTCAAAATAACTGGTTATCTATGGGGATAGTTAAAAACTGTCTCTTGAAGTAGGTAAAACCCAGTGACAGGAGATGACTTCTCTTTGTTGCTGGGTTTTTTTATTTGTTTGAGAGGGGGGCGATGTTATGAAAGCAATTTTGATTAAAGAAGGGACAAAAGAATTGTTTATAGGAGATCACGATGCTCCGGTTATTGGAAATGATGATCTGCGTGTAAGAGTGATGGCAACCGCCTTAAATCGGGCTGATCTCTTGCAGAGAAGGGGAAAATATCCACCTCCTTTAGGTGAGTCAGAAATTCTTGGCCTTGAAATTGCGGGAATAGTGGAGGAAACAGGAAAGAATGTGTCTGGCATTAAACAGGGTGATCATATATACGCACTTCTTCCGGGAGGAGGATATGCAGAACAGGCAAGGGTTCCTGCTGGTCTTGCTATTCCAATTCCTAATGGTCTTACGTTTGAGGAAGCAACAGCCATTCCTGAAGCGTTCCTTACGGCATATTTGAATCTTTTTGAACTTGGAAACATGAAAAAGGGTGATTTTATCCTGATCCATGCAGCGGCCAGCGGGGTGGGGACTGCAGCTGTGCAGCTTGCACGAGAGGTAGGGGCTATACCGATTGCTACTGCTGGTAGCCGTAAGAAACTCGAGGTTTGTCAAAGGTTAGGTGCAGAGTACATTATCAATTACCGTGAGGAGTCGTTTTCTGAGAGGGTGCGGGAAATTACTAGTGGTAAGGGTGTAGATATAATCCTCGATCCAGTTGGTGCTTCTTATTGGGATGAAAACCTCGAATCCATTTCCCAGGATGGGAGATGGGTTGTAATTGGCGGAATGGGCGGTTACGAAGTCGAAAAGCTAAACCTACGTACCTTGATGAGGAAAAGAGTATCTCTTATTGGCTCAACGCTTAGATCACGCACCTTGGAGGACAAAATCCGTCTAACAGATGCATTCAGAAATTTCGCGGAAAACCGGTTCGGAAATGGAAGGCTATTGCCGGTGATCGATAGGATGTTCAATTGGGAACAGGCAAATGAGGCTCATCTATATATGGAACAAAACAAAAATATTGGAAAAATTATTCTAAAAATAAATGAGGGGGAATCGAAGTGAAAATCGATTTAGAAGTGAACAAAAAGAAAAATGAAAATAGTACATTAAAGGGTGTCATCGATACAGACGTCCATCATGAGATTAAATCGACAAGAGATCTTCTTCCATACCTTTCAGACCACTGGAAAAGATACATTCGGGATTATGGATGGGTTCCTGAAAGAAGTATTCCATTTAATCAAATTAGGAAAGAGACCAAATACAGAATGGATACAAGGCCGAGTGACGGGTCAACGCCAGGATCAGATTATAACCTTTTGAAAGAACAGCTCCTTGATAAACACAATATGACCTATGCGGTGTTAACAGGTTGGTTCTATGAGGCAAGTGTAGCAAAGGGCTGGTACGAGTTTGCTGCAGCAAGGGCTTCTGCATATAACGACTATACTATCGAGAAATGGTTATCAAAAGATAAACGATTATTAGGTAGCATCACGATTCCACAGGACCCTGTCGCTGCAGTAAGGGAAATCGAGCGGGTTGCTGATCACCCACAAATGGTCCAAGTTATGTTGCCGATAGCTGATTTTGCTTGGGGAGATCCAATGTACCATCCAATTTTTGAGGCTGCGAACAGACATGGTTTAAAGATTGCCATGCACCTCTCAGCATCAATAACGGCTCAGGGTGGTGATTTTCTTCGATATTATGTGGCATGGCGCTCTGTACATCCACAATCATACATGACCCAGACTATCTCCCTAATTACAAATGGAGTGTTTGACAAATTCCCAGAGCTTCAGGTGGCCTTAGTAGAGGGGGGCTTTGAGTGGGTACCATTTATGATGCACAGGATGGATTCTGCTTATAAAGCACTAAGGGCTGAAACTCCTTGGGTTAAGAGAATGCCAAGCGAATACTTCCGTGATAATATGAGGTTCACAACACAGCCATGGGATGATTTAACCCCAAGGGAATTCATGAACATTATTGATATGATGGGCTCAGAAGACATGATTATGTTTGCTTCCGACTATCCTCATTGGGACTTTGATCCACCTGAAAGGACGATACCAGGTGGAGTACCTGAAACACTTAAGAATAAAATCTTGTTCGAGAACGCTCGTAATTTTTACAAGCTATAGGGTAAGAAGGGAGGATGCTGAAGATGAAATACCAGGTATGCAGTATAGATGAACTTGAGAAGAACGGAAAGTTTCCATTTACGATAAATGGAAAAGGAATTGTCCTTGTCCAATCAGAGGATGGAGGAGTATATGCTCTACGTGATGTTTGCCCTCATAAAGGGCCTTGCCTTTCTGATGGGATGTTAGACAAAGGATGCTCATCAAATGAAGTAGGAGAATATATCTTCGAAAAGGAAAAAGAAGTATTACGATGTCCTTGGCATAGTTGGGAGTTTGATATTAAGACAGGTAAATCGCTTTTTGCCCCGGATAAAATTAAGGTAAAAACATACGAGGTATTAGTTGAAAATGGTTTGGTTTTTATTAATGCATAAGTGGGGCAGTAATTTACTGCCCTTGTAATCTGTATAGAAAGAAGGATAAAATATGGAGTTTAAAGTCTCAACACTCAATGAATTTTCGAACAATATCTTAATGAAGGCGGGGGTACCCTTCTTTGAGGCCGATATAATTACTAGAACAATGATTGAAGCGGATTCTAGGGGGATACACAGTCATGGCCTTATGAGACTTCCTATATATATTGAACGGATGCAGAAAGGTTTCATCAGAAAAGAGTCCAAAATTACTGTGGAAAAAGAAAACAAAGGAACTGCCGTCATTAACGGACATTTTTCAGCTGGCCAGGTAGTCGCAACAAAAGCCATGGATATGTCTATCGAAAAAGCAAATGAATACGGAATTGCTGCCGTGTCAGTTAAAAACTCGAACCATTTCGGAATTGCCGCTCATTATGCATTGAAGGCTGCTGAAAAAGATATGATTGCTATTGTTATGAGCAATACTGCCCCTTTAATGCCACCTACTGGGGGTGCTGAAAAGGTCTTAGGAAACAATCCTCTAGCTATAGCAGCACCATCGAGTGGAAATAATCCACTCCTTTTAGACATGGCCCTATCAAATGTGGCACTTGGAAAAGTCTTGTTTGCTAAAAATAATGGAATCGAAATCCCTGAAGGATGGGGTACCGATAGAAGCGGCATTCCGACAACGGACCCTGCGTCTGTCCTCGATGGAGGGTTTATCCTACCAGTAGGAGGACCTAAAGGATTTGGCTTGGCACTAATGGTAGAACTGTTAACTGGAGTCTTGTCAGGTGGTGATTTTTCAAAGATGATTCCAAGTATGTATGATACTACTAAAAAACAAAGCATTTCGCATTTAATGATTGCAATAAATATCTCATCATTCATGGATGTGAACACATTTAAAGACTTAAGTGAAACACTAGGATCATATGTGAAAAATGCTGTAAAGGCCCCAGGAGTTTCCCAACTGTATCTCCCTGGAGAAATTGAGTTTGGTATCGAAGAAAACCGGTTAAAATCAGGAATACCTATATCAGATGGTGTACTAGAGGATTTAGCAACATTGGCTAATACAATGAATTTAACACCTTTAACTGAAGTAATATAATAAAATTAATAAAATTAATATGGACGACAATGAAACGAAATCTAGCATCAATCGCAATTCGTATATAAAATTTTTGAGTCACTTAGGTGACTCTTTTTTAGTTAGAAGTGAGAAAGGGAACTTGAAAGTCCCTGCTTTCTAGTTAATAGGGGTTGGTGGTACTCCAGAGGCATTGGAAGCACGTTACATTCCAGTTTTTAGGGGAGTGGTGATACTCTAGGTGCGTTGTAGTAACAATAGATTCCAGTTATTAGGAAAGTGGTAGCGGTCCAGAGGCGTTGGAATGACACCACACTCCAGTTATTAGGAGATTGATGATAATCCAGTAGTGTTGAAGTAAAATACATATCCAAAAATTCGAGTTTATTGGTCTTCACCAGCTATAGAAGGATACTACATTCAGAAATTAGCAGGATGGGTGCGTCCAAACACTCAGAATCCATCAGCCACCCTCGTCCCTAGGACACTGAACTAGAAGTAGGCAAGTACCATTTTTTCTACTACACTACTTTTGACTAAATTTTGATGAAATTATGGCAAAAATAGTAACTTCTTTAATATGTGAAATATTTCACATGACAATACCTCCTGCTCGTTGTATGATGATGGTGTAAGGAAGTTTGTTCAGTAGTGAGCAATCGAAAGCCAATCGAAAGCTAATCGAAAGCAGTTCAAAAACTATTCATAAACAAACAAATCCTTAATCAAAAGCAGATGAAAAAACCTTGTAATGGAGGTAATTGATAATGAAAGCATGGACTGGTTTTAAAGAAGGAAAATGGCAAAAGGAAATTAATGTACGAGATTTCATTTTAGAGAATTTTACACCATATAGTGGCGATGATCGATTTTTAGAAGGACCAACTGAAGCGACAAATGCGCTTTGGGAGCAGGTCATGGAATTAACAAAACAGGAACGTGACAATGGTGGAGTACTGGATATGGATACAAAAATTGTATCTACGATCACTTCACATGGGCCTGGTTACCTTAATCAGGAAAAGGAAAAAGTGGTTGGTGTTCAAACAGATAAGCCATTTAAACGCTCTCTTCAACCGTTTGGTGGAATTAGAATGGCGGTTGATTCTGCAAAATCCTATGGCTTTGAAATTGACGAAGAGATTATAAAAATCTTTACTGAGTATCGTAAAACACATAACCAAGGTGTGTTCGATGCGTATACACCGGAAATGAGGCTTGCAAGAAAAGCGGGAATCATCACAGGACTTCCTGATGCATACGGTCGCGGAAGAATCATTGGCGATTATCGAAGAGTGGCGTTATACGGTGTTTACCGCCTTATCGAAGACAAGAAAAAAGATCTTCTTGAAACCGGAAATGGTGCCATGAGCGATGACATTATTCGTGACAGGGAGGAGCTTTCAGAGCAAATTCGTGCCCTTCAGGAATTAAAAGAGTTAGCCATTTCTTATGGCTATGACATTTCGGAACCAGCTACTAATGCGAAAGAGGCATTTCAATGGCTATACTTTGCCTATTTAGCTGCGATAAAAGAACAAAATGGAGCAGCGATGAGTTTAGGACGTGTATCCACGTTCCTAGATATCTATATCGAACGAGATCTGGCAAACGGAATTCTATCTGAGCAAGAAGCACAAGAAATAGTCGACCATTTTGTAATGAAACTACGGCTTGTGAAGTTTGCGAGAACACCAGATTACAATGAACTATTTAGTGGAGACCCAACCTGGGTAACAGAATCACTTGCAGGTGTAGCACTTGATGGCCGCCCACTAGTGACGAAAAGCTCTTTCCGTTTCTTGCATACACTAGATAATCTCGGACCTGCACCAGAGCCTAACCTAACCGTTCTCTGGTCTGTGAAACTGCCGGAAAACTACAAGAAGTACTGTGCGAAAATGTCGATTAAAACAAGCTCTATCCAATATGAAAATGACGATATCATGCGTGAAACGTATGGAGATGATTATGGTATCGCATGCTGTGTATCCGCAATGGCAATCGGAAAACAAATGCAATTTTTCGGAGCTAGAGCGAACCTTGCGAAAGCATTATTATATGCTATAAATGGTGGAATCGATGAAAAGCTAAAAATTCAAGTGGGCCCAAGCTACTCACCAATTACTTCAGAGTATTTGGACTATGAAGAAGTTCTTCAAAAATATGATGTCGTGCTTGAATGGCTTGCAGGACTTTATGTGAACACATTAAATGTCATTCACTATATGCATGATAAATACAGCTATGAGCGTTTGGAAATGGCGCTTCATGACCGTGAAATTTTACGCACCATGGCATGTGGAATTGCAGGGCTATCTGTTGTGGCCGATTCTCTCAGTGCAATCAAACATGCAAAGGTCAAAACAATCCGTGATGAAAATGGCATTGTCGTAGATTACGAGATTGAAGGGGATTTCCCTAAATACGGTAACAATGATGACCGAGTTGATGATATCGCGGTTGAGCTTGTGAAACGTTTTATGAATAAGATTAAAAAGCATAATACCTATCGTAACTCTGTTCACACTCAATCTATTTTAACGATCACATCAAATGTCGTGTATGGGAAAAAGACAGGCAACACACCCGATGGTCGTAAAGCTGGGGAACCGTTTGCACCAGGTGCAAACCCACTCCATGGTCGTGACACAAAGGGTACACTTGCTTCCTTGAGTTCTGTTGCGAAGCTGCCATATGAATACGCATTAGATGGAATCTCAAATACCTTCTCTATCGTTCCAAAAGCGCTAGGAAGAGAGGAAGAAGCAAGAATTAGCAATCTAGCAGGCTTGCTTGATGGGTATGCCATGAAAAAAGGACATCATTTAAATGTGAACGTCTTTGACCGCGAAACATTAATAGACGCGATGGAACATCCTGAGCTTTACCCGCAATTAACAATCCGTGTTTCAGGATACGCCGTGAATTTTATCAAACTAACAAGAGAACAACAAATTGACGTGATTAACCGAACATTCCACGAAAGTATGTAGGATTAAGGAGGACGAAAAGCATGAACGGACGCATTCATTCCATAGAAACATGTGGAACAGTAGATGGACCAGGACTACGTTATGTTATTTTCACACAGGGGTGTTTGCTCCGTTGCCAGTTCTGTCATAACCCTGATACCTGGAAGTTAAATAGGGGAAAGGAAATGAGTGTTTCAGAGATTATCTATGATATCAAAACATATCTTCCTTTTTTCCAAGCTTCAGGTGGAGGAGTGACCGTTAGTGGTGGTGAACCCTTGCTGCAACTCGACTTTTTAATCGAATTTTTTAAAGAGTGCAAGAAGCTTGGGATTCATACTACAATTGACAGCTCTGGCGGTTGCTTTACTCGTTCTCCGCAATTCATGGAGCGCTTAGAGAAATTGCTTCCGCTAACCGATTTGATCTTACTTGATATAAAAGAGATCGATCCCGTGAAGCATAAAGAATTAACAGGCTTAAGCAATGAGCATATACTTGATTTTGCTCAGTATTTATCAGATAAAAACGTTCCGGTTTGGATTCGCCATGTGTTAGTTCCAACCATTAGCGATAATGATGAGGATCTTACCAAACTATCAATGTTTATAAAATCCTTGAATAATGTGAAAAAGATCGAGGTTCTCCCGTATCATAAGCTCGGAATTTACAAATGGGAAAGCCTTGGCCTTGAATACAAACTCAAAGATGTAGAGCCCCCAACCGATGAGCGAGTTGAAAACGCAGAAAGAATATTAATAGGATCATAAAGTAGAGAGCATGAAATCACTCGTCTGAATTTCATGCTCTTTTTTGTGTCAACGACTACCTCTGTCCAAGAGAAGGAATTACAGTACTAAGAACGAATTGTAGAGAGGAGAAAAGATTTAATAAAAATTGAAACATTATTGGAGTTGAAACGACTTATTCTTGATTGGGGGCGAGGCATTGGAGAATATGTCATTCGAGATAGAAAAAATCTACGACACGTATTACCGGGATGTATATCATTTTGCGCTGTATTATACAAACAACCGCCAAGAAGCGGAAGACATCACACAAGAAACCTTTATTAAAATCATGAGAAACATTGGTAATCTAAAAAATCCAGAACGAATGAAAACATGGATTTTCTCAATCGTAAAGCATACGGCAATTGACCTAAAACGAAAACAAAGGTTTGTTCAATTCCTGCCGGATTGGATTTATGAAAAAGAATCTGGAGAAGCGACACCTGAAAACAAAGCCATCCAAAAGAATGAGTGGGAGGAACTACAAGAAGCACTCATAAAACTAAAGCCACTCTATCGGTCCATCATCATTTTAAGGGGATTAAAAGAGCTTTCTGTTAAAGAAACGGCTGAAATTATGGGATGCAGTGAAAGCAAAGTGCGCGTTGACTACCATAGAGCCATACAACAAATGAAAAAGCATGTTCAAGTACTTGAGGAAGGGTGGGGATTCAATGAACAATCGAAATGATGAAAAATGGCTACAACCATTAAAAAATCGCCCTGACCTTGAACCAAATCCAGTTTTTGCAAAAGAGCTTAAAGAAGCACTCACAGATGAATACAGGATAAAAAGAAGAGATTTTCCGTGGTTAAAAATGTGGCTCCCACTAGCAATGGCAGTCCTGTTATTCTCCATTATAACGGTGTCCTATGTGACGAATAATCAAGAACATGGACAGAAGCCAGTCGAGACAGAGGAGACGACCAAAGAAGTGAATCCGGATTTTGATGTTTTGTTGGCTGAGAATCCTGCGTATCAACAAATGTATAATTCAGTTTTAAAGTTTACCGGCATAAATGAAGCGAGTAAGCTGGTTGTTAATTTTTTTGAGGCATTGCATGTAGAAGATAAGGATTTTCTTAAGGAAAATGTGTTTTTTGTAGCGAATCCGGAAAAAGAGGTTGAAGTGTTACTTGATTTTTACAAGGGAATGGACATGAGGTCATTGGAAGTTCACTCGTTTAAGGAAAGTCAGGCGGAACCAAGTGTAGAAATCGTCTTTTCATATAAACAAAACAATGAGGAAAAACTTCACCACATTCATGTTAACTACTTGGAAGAAGGTCAAACAGAAATTTACGCGCCCCTTGATGAATATGTTCCAGAAATCGAAAATGATCTCGAGCTAAATGAGCAGGAGAGGGCTGCATACGAAGCGTTCAAGGTCGACCATAATCCTGAGGAACTAAGAAATCTTGGGCCAATCAGTGTCGCGAAAATATATATCCAAGCCAATGCAGATGGTGACCAAGAAACCTCGTATGCTCTCTACACAACAAGAGAAGAACGAGTCATGTGGTCCAAAGAAGAGGATAAGAAGTACTGGGAACAAGAAACGAGAGACCCTGACAATGAAAAGAAGCCATTTTACGGATTGGGATCGGGGACCTTCATACAACAAAATGATAATGAAGGCTACATCTCCTACCGTACCAAAAATGGAGACATGGGCTTCCAAATGGTAAAAGACGAAAACGGTGTTTGGAAGGTCTCTTTCATGCCCATTCAATAATGAAACAAAAAATCCAACCCCATTTTAACAGGAGGTTGGATTTTAATTATGGTCTAGGAAATTATAAAATTTATCGTTGTGGATAAATTTTAATGAGTGTATCCAAGTCCAGCTCCAGCGCCTAGCCAGTTTTCCACCTGAATAGTCTTCTAAGAGTATCTTGCGAAAAGCTTGCTTTGAGCAGCTCGAGGGCATAAGCCAATCTGTCAAGAAGGATAAAATACATCCTTCTCGCCATCTTTTCTTATGCTTGTCGGACTTGCACAGGACAAAGGAAGCTTCGAAAGCATAATCATCGCACGAAGAAAATGCATTGCATTTTCGAGGAAGTGCTGACATCGACGTTTGCCACAGGAGGTGGCAGTAGTTAGTCGATGTTCCCCTTCAAGGCGCTTGCGCTTTTGTTATTGCAGTCTAAATCCTTCTTCATAAAGATAGTCTTCGGCTTCATCGTATGAACCAAAGGCAGCCTCTAGGTTTAAGCCTGAGTATATATTCCACCATTCATCCTCAAGTATGAGCAACAGCGTTTGTCCCTCATCATTTACCCAGCGTTCCTCTTGACCTTCACCAATGATAGCATTTTCCCTTGCTAGTGAAGAATTTGCTGAGAGGGATTGAATGGATTCTTTCACAATTTTTCGTAACTCAGCTTCAGAGAAATCCCGTACATTAATAAATCCCTTTTCATCTACATCATAGTTCTGAAGGTTTCCGGCATATACAAAACCATTGCCATTTGGGTGAAGATGCTGAACAACAATCTTTTTTTCAAACACACTGTCATTAAAATGAAAATTTACTCTTCCTAACGATACATCTTTGCGTTGAAGCTCTGGGAATGATTCAACGATTTTCAATTTTTCATCGAACGATAACATATGGGTTGTCCTCATTTCTATTGTAATATTTCTTTTACGCGCCCAACCTGACCATCTTCTAGACGGACTTTAATTCCATGAGGATGAAAGCTAGACTTTGTTAAAATGTCTTTCACAGTACCTTTTGTCAGTATACCCGTTCGTTGGTCTTTCTTTAACACGATTTGTACTTGTTTCCCTGGCGCTATGTCTGCACGATTTTGCCCGTTCATTACAAAAACCCTTCCATTTATTATTTGTTTATTTAGTTTACCTTACATTTAAAAATTTATCTTCAAAAAAAGATGACCACATGAGTCATCAGTCAGGGTCACGGGAAAGGTCCTAAGTCCCGCCATATTTTCACAGGGAGCGTGGACCTGTCCTTCTGTCCCAAGAACAGCTAAAACAATTGGATCGGATGCATTGAGGGGTCTAATGGTTTAAATTCATAGCCTTGGTCTTTTAAATAGTCTAGTAGCCTTGGCAAATGTTCAAGTGTTTCTTTTCTTTCGTGCAATAATATCACAATTGGCTGATTAGCACGATTCAGTTTGTTCAACTGTTCGATTACACTATCCACATAGCGGCTATCTCGATAGTGCCAATCGCGGCTATCGATGTTCCAATCCCACATCTTATAACCTGCAGCATCGACTGCATCTTTATACCCATCTGTCATATAGGGTGAACTGCCAAACGGAGTTCGAATGAGATCTGTTTCGATTCCAGTAAGTTCTAAAATCGTCTGTTGCGTTTGGTCCATTTCTCCGACAACAGTTTTAGAAGATTGGTAGAATTTACTTTTATCATGGGTCACGCCATGAAGGCCGACACTGTGCCCTTTGCTAACCATTTCCTTAACAGCATCGGGATATTGTTTAATATTGTTGTCTAGCATAAAAAAAGTTGCTTTCGCATCATATTGATCAAGTAAAGCAAGGATATCCTTTGAAACCTTATGAGGACCATCATCAAATGTAAGATAAACCGCCCTTGATGGCGGTGCTGGCGTTTCCTTAGGTGTTTCCTGTTCTTCGTCGACTTCCTGTTCATCATCTGCTTCGGGAGTTGTTGGATTCACGGTATCGGGAGCTTTTTCGACTGTAGGTTCTGGTATAGGTGCAGGTTCTTCCTCAGTAGGCTTTTCTTCATCACGATTCTCTATAGGTTTGTCGTCAACTTTTAAATCATCATCTATTGGTTCATTTTTTATTGGAGTTTCAACAGGCGCATCGACCTTTACAACCGGTTCGGATGCATCTGCTTCTAGAAAAAATTTTGTTTTTAATAGAAAAAAAGAATAAAAGAGTAACAACACAATGAAGCCAAACAACAGAATAATTTTAATAATATTGCCCTTTCCAACTTTTTTACTATTTGACATTAAGCATACCTTCTTTGCTGTGTTATTCTTCACTATATATGACGTCTTATATTGTAGAAAGGTTTCAGAATTATTACGGTAATTTTACAATAACAAGGACTATCTTACCATAAGGGACAAGCGTGGGGAAGAAAAACATATGGCAAAAAAAGGTTTTTGAACAACGGAAGCTAATAGTCTAATATAAAGCTTGTTTTGATTAGAAAAATAGTTAATAATCCACTTATAAGCACATTTAATTGAAGGGGGATTTCCATTGAAATTAAGGGTTTCAGCTGTACAGTATCATCTTCACACTATTGGTTCTTTTGATGAATTTGCTGCTCAATGTGAGCATTATATAAAAACGGCAATGGAATTTGACGCAGAATTTATTCTATTTCCTGAATTTTTTACAACACAACTTTTGTCAATTGGTAGGGAGGACGGCACAAGCCTGACAATTGAGGACCTCCCAAGTTTTACAGATCAATACAGAGAGCTTTTTTCAAAGCTTGCGAAACAATATAATGTCCACATTATTGGTGGAACCCATGTCGTCCGTAAAGGCGAACACCTCAACAATGTAGCCCATTTATTTTATCCAGATGGCAGAGTTGGGGAACAAGCAAAGCTGCATATTACACCTACGGAAGTGCATGAGTGGAATATGTCACCGGGTGAGGATTTCCAAGTGTTTGATACGGAAAAAGGTCGTATTGCGATGCTTACCTGCTATGACATTGAGTTCCCTGAAATCGTTCGTATCGCAAAAGCAAAGGGCGCTGATGTCATCTTTTGCCCATCTTGTACAGATGACCGCCATGGTTTCCACCGTGTCCGTTATACAAGCCACGCGAGAGCAATCGAAAATCAAGTATATGTAGTAGGTACGGGTACAGTTGGTTCGCTGCCGACCGTTGATTTTATGCGTGCCAACTTTGGTCAGGCGGTGGTGATTACACCAAATGATATCCCATTTCCACCAAAAGGGATTTTAGTTGAGGGCGAAGTGAATAACGACATGATCGTAACGGCTGATCTTGACTTAGATCTACTTTATGAGGTGCGTGAACGCGGTTCTGTTACAACATGGCGCGACCGTAGAACAGACATTTACCCAGATTGGAAATAAAAGAAGGAGAGTGAATGAGATGGACTATAAACGAATCACAAGCATCAACGACCCATTATTCTTTAAAATGCATGAATTAATGAAGAGCGTGTTCCCGAAAGAAGAAGTTCTTGATTATGAGCTTTGGAAGGAGCCATTAGAGGACCCAAGCATTCGCGTATTCGTAGCGGTATACGAAAATGAGGTTGTAGGAGCAACTGAATATCGTTATTACCCGGATTGGAATATCGCGATGACTGATTTTACAATCATTGGTCAACCCGGATTGAGCATCGGTCGTTTCTTAGCACAAAATCGTAGCAAGGATCTTCAGGAGCTTGCAAGAGGAAATGGAAAAGAGCTTTTTGGAATGTTTGCTGAAATCTATGATCCTTATCAAGTAGCTCACTATGAGTTTGGGACAGTAAAGCCGATGGATCCATTCGTTCGTCGCGAGGTTTTATCCCATCTTGGCTATAAACGTCTAGATCTCGACTATATTCATCCATCTTGGAACAATGATGGGGAGGCCGTGAAGGGACTTGATCTATGCTTCATGCCTGGCGATGAACAAGTCAATGAACTTCCAACTCAATTAGTTGTTGATTTCGTAACAACCTACTATACCGTTCTTCCAAACAAACCAGCAGAATGGCTTGATATGGTGGATGGTTTAAAGGAAAAGGAATCTATTCAATTATTACCATTATAAAAATAAGGTCCATGTTTAAATCTATCCGGTTTAAATATGGACTTTTTTTGTCTGAAAATTGTCTGAAAAACGACATGTGATATAAATCATATTCCATGGGATGAGTGAGGATTTACAATGAACATAGAAGTGTATGTTTGGAAGGCAATTCGTGTTTGTAGTTGACCTTCTTAACAGACCAATATCCTTAAAGCTGGTGATATGGTGATTAGTCAAATTTTAGATGGTTTTAGTTTTCACTCTCAATGGAACGGCGGAGTTATCTTTTTTACCCTGATTTTAATTGTCTTATATATGTTTCTTTTACCAACGCCAAAGGATCACCCAAGATATAAAACCATTGCGTTTGTTGGAAGTATGCTGTTGATACTGTTTTCTGTCGGAAGTCCGTTGAATCTACTGGGACGCATGCTGTTTCGAGCACACATTATTCAAATTGTCGTTGTACTTTTGATTGCAGCACCGTTACTTGTAATCGGAATGAAGACAAACCTGCTTGAAAAAATGTTAAAAAACAACGGTTTGAAAAAAGTATATCGGATTCTTACTCATCCAGTGTTTACGATTGTCTTATTTCATGGTTTGTTAATTGGGTACCATGTACCATCTGTATTTGACTGGATTCGAACAGGGTATTTTACAAATTACTTCTTTTTAATTGGGTTGATTCTAGCAGCTGTACTTTTGTGGTGGCCAATCATCTGTCCGATTCAAGATGAAGATAAGATGACTTATAAGCAAAAACTCGTTTATATTGTGGTTAATATTGTGTTGTTTGCGCCAATCACACTCTTTTTATGGCTTTCAAATAGTGAGTTATACTCGGTTTACAGCGACACAAGTCAAATGCTCGCAGCGTTAGCATTATGTATGCCTCTCGGTGAAGAGATTCCACCGGATTTGTTGGAAACATTGCTTCCATACCCACCAATAGGGGAACAAAAGAACGGAGCGATTATTTTAATTATCTCACAAGCTTTGATATTCGGCTTAAGCGCAATCTGGTTGTTTGTGAAAAAAGGCAGGAAGTAAATTCCTGCCTTTCGTAATTTAATTAAGTTTTCCGATATAGGCTAAGTCATTGACTTCGTTTGAGTCGGTGGAGCCATCTAGGATTTTTCGTATATCTTGTAGGGAATCCTGTAAACCAATTGTTTCTCCTTTTTTACCGGTAAAAGCTTCGGCCACATAAAAAGGCTGGGTCAAATAGGCTTCAAGGCGTTCACCGCGTTTGTACGTTTGAATTTCTGCGTCCGGAAGCTTCTCAAGCCCGTGCACCGTAACGAGTGAACGAAGCTCGCGGTAGCGGCGTAATAGTTTTTTTGCACGCTGCTGAATAGTGAAATGTGTTTGATCTAGGTGCGCCCCTTCGAGAACGGAAGAGGTTGAGTATACAGGGTTGACGGCAGGGAATTGGTGTCTAGCAGTGAGGTCAGCGTCAAATTGCCATAATGTTTCAAGTGGTCCAAATGGTACATCTTCGTCAACAACTTCTCCTTTTAAATCAACAAGGATGGTAGTGACTGTATCCACTCCGATTGAATGCAATTTCTCTTGTAAGGTTTGAATTTCACCAGTGATGACATGGGAGCGGTCTGCCGTAAAAGCAACTTCTTTTGTTTTACCAAGCTTTGCAATCTCGTCGTAAGCGTCTTTGATTGTTTTTACCTGGATTTGAACTTCATCCAGAATATCGTTTACTTCTGGGTGATTTCCTTCCGGTAAAAGTAAAACGGTTGCAAAATCATTGTTGCGTAAGCGATGGAATAGTTCTGCAAGTAAAACTAGTTGCCCCATGCCAGGACGAGCGACAAGACCGACGGTACCGCCTTTTGCTAAAGGAGCAAAGACATCAAGCGTTTTAATCCCCGTTTCAATCATTTCAATTTTCTCCCCTCGAATTAATAATTCATCCAAACTACATTCAGCTAAGTCAGCAAGTGCTACTAATGTGCGCACCTCTGCACGGCCAACAGGAATCTTTCCTGTGCACAGATTGGAGACAGTGGCTGGCCGTAACCCAACCGAGCGTGCTGCAGTTGTTAAATTTGGTACTCTTCTGCGAAGCAAAGATACATTGAGTCGAATATCTTCCAAAATTTTCACCTCCTATTACTTTCTAGAGTAAACTAAATTTCGTTTGAGTGCAATAAATTATTTCGTTTGAGAGTAATTTATTTTACGTTTGCGTAAAAGAGGGTGCTAAAATCGATAGGTACATAGGGAAATACAATACTTTTCAAATTTTAATGAATTGTCCGGTCCAACATCCACAAGAATACACCCACTATCCCAACCCCATACTAATCCTAAAAACCAAACGTGAAGGAGTAATCATGACGGAAATCCTACCTGCATTATTTTTTCATCAACCTACATTAGAACTTGCTAAAGCTCTTCTCGGTTGCAAGCTTGTGAAGCACACAGACAAAGGGATTGCATCAGGCTTCATCGTCGAAACCGAGGCCTACAAAGGTCCTGAAGATCGTGCAGCACACTCTTACCAAAACAAACGGACAAAGCGAACAGAGGTGATGTTTGGGGATCCTGGGTATGTCTACACGTACCAGATGCATACACATTGTCTCGTCAATGTGGTCAGTAACGAAATCGACAAACCAGAAGCCATTCTAATCCGAGCCGTAGAGCCAGACGAAGGAATTGACTTGATGTACGAACGCCGCGGCCAAATGCCAGCCAAAAATTTAACAAATGGTCCTGGAAAATTAACAAAAGCTTTAGGCATTTCAATGGATGATTATGGTCGCCCATTTTTCGAGCCACCTATTTACATCGCAAAAGGCTATACACCTGAAAATATCTCAATCGGTCCACGAATTGGAATCGAAAATACTGGAGAAGCAAGGGACTATCCATGGCGATTTTGGGTCACGGACAATCCCTTTGTATCCCGCAAAAGATAAGGGTTTGCTCACATTGAGCAGACTCTTTTTGCATGAAAAGGATTTCTGACCTATTTTCTATGGCTAGCTCCAGGCACCATCGGCTCGAGGTCATAAGCTAATCGCTTCGGAAGGTAAAATGCACCTTCTGTCAGCGCTTATCTTATGCTAGTCGCCTAAAGCTAAGTGCCTTGCGCTTTTCTAAATAAGCCTCAGGTCCTAGTGAAAAATATAACTGGGGCTCATTATAGCGAAATGAAAATCAGGATAAGATTGAATCATGAAAGGAGGAAGTAAACATGAAAAAATTTGGATTGTTTATTCTTGGAGGTATTGCAGCGATTGTACTTTTATCACAGGTTGGTCCATTGATTGGCCTAGCGATAAGCTTAGCGATTCTGTATTTTGCATTTAAAAGGTTTCTCAAATCAGATTCAACACTAGGTAAGGTGATTTGGGCGATCATCGGAGTCATCGCACTAACAGCATCCGCTTCAAACGTACCAGCCATTTTAGGTGTCGTTGCTGCATACATCCTCTATGTTGTCATTAAAAACTGGAAAAAAGAAAAGCAGCAAGTAGTTACGGAATCATCAGACCCATTCACTAACTTTGAAAAGCAATGGGCTGAATTAAACAAACAATAATCAAAAAAAGGAGAATGATACACATGGCAAACTTATTAACTCGTATAAAGGACACAATTTTAGCAGATTTTCACGGCATTTTAGATGAGAAAGAAAAGAAAAACCCAATCGCATTGCTTAATCAGTACTTACGTCAATGTGAGGCAGAAGTAGAAAAGGTACGCAAGCTAGTGGAGCGTCAGCACTCACTAAAGGATCAATTTGCACGAGAGCATCGCGAAGCAGCAGCCCTTGCTGAAAAACGTAAATATCAAGCAGGTGTGGCACAACAAGCGGGAGAAACAGAGCTTTATGATTTTGCGGTACAGGAGCAAACGGCCTATGAAGAGCGTGCTGCTAATTTGCAGGAAGCCTTGCAAAACGCTGGGGCAGAACTAATTGGGCTTGAGAAAAAGTATGAGGAAATGAAACATAAGCTTAAAGATATGAATATAAAGCGTATGGAATTAATGGGGCGCGAGAACATTGCACGTGCCAACCATCGCATGAACCAAGTGCTAGATACAAACGCAGATACAAATAAAGCCTCAAGAACGTTTGAAGAAATGGAATCTTATCTTGATCGCCTTGAAAATCAAGTGAATTCCTCGTATCACCGCAATACAATTGATGCAAGAATCGCTCAGCTTGAAAAAGAAGTAAAAAATGAAGAAACTCATTCAATTTCACAGTGAAAACATGGTATTCTAAGAAGGCGTAGACAATCTACGTCTTCTTAGCCCAAATTTACGGATAATAATCAATGCATTCAACATAAAGAGGAGGGAAGTACCTTGTTCGATAAAATAAAAAC
Organism: Bacillus sp. JJ1533; assembly: GCF_036965045.1. Taxonomy (NCBI): domain Bacteria; kingdom Bacillati; phylum Bacillota; class Bacilli; order Caryophanales; family Bacillaceae; genus Bacillus; species Bacillus sp. JJ1533. The sequence goes on from NZ_JBALOV010000050.1 coordinate 41,707, forward strand.
AGACAATCTTAACGCATTTCTTCTTTTTGGAATTATTTTATTAATCATTGAAATTACATTTTTTAATGGCGGGGTCCTGTTCTCTTTTATTATATCGTTTGGATGTATTTATATTGGTCGTAAAAAAATGCCGAAAACCTTTGGGAAAATTCTATTTTGGTTCGGTTGGATAAGTCTAGCTCTTACGATTTTAGGAATGATGACAGTCAAGTTTTTAATACTGGCGGTTTTGATCTATTTACTCATTCATTTTTTTCAATCGAAGAAGAATCCGAATTATATCAAACCTGAAATAACAGAAGCAGAAAAATCCTCTGCGCATGAACCGATTCTTAAGCGTCAGCCATTGTTCCAAAACATCATCTTTGGCCAACAAAAAACGCCGGAGTACGTGTATGAGTGGAATGATGTGAACATTCAATCGGTGATTGGCGATACAATTATTGATTTAAGCTACACGGTTCTTCCTAAGGGGGAATCCGTTATTTTTATTAGAAATGCCATTGGAAATGTAAAGGTCTTTGTTCCGTATGAGGTTGAAGTTAAGGTGCATCACTCCGTCCTTTACGGTGCAACAACGATTTTTGAAAATCATGATACTAAAACAATGAATCAAACACTTCATTATCAAACGCAGGAGTATGATGATGCAGAACATAAGTTAAAAATTATTACCACAGTGGGTGTCGGGGACCTTGAGGTGAAACGAGCATGAGTACCATAAGAAGACAAATTATTGTTGGTATTTGTGTCTCGGTGTTTTTATTTCTATTAGCCCATGTCATTGTATTTATGGCCTTTCCTTTAGCCAATTGGGCTGCCATTTGGAAGACCGAACTAATGGATTTGCCTTATTTGATTCTTGCCTTAAGCCTAAGCTTAATTGGCGGGCTTGTTATTGGAATAATCTCTGGAATACTATGGAGAAAACAGCTGGTTTCTGTTTCTGATGCGATCTATCAGATTGAACAAGGGAGGTCGATTCCCGATATAACTGAAAATCAAACCGCTGAAATGATTGCGATTTGGGATCGGATAAAAAAAGTTCAAACCCATATTGCAGAACAAACAAAGCTCTCCCAAAAGCTTGCGAATGAAAAAGCAGAGGATCAAGAAAAGCGCATTCAAAAAATTGTTTCCGAAGAGCGGAACCGTTTAGCACGAGAACTTCATGATTCCGTTAGCCAACAACTTTTTGCAGCATCGATGATGATGTCAGCCATTAATGAATCCAGGACAGGTACGGACGAACGTGAGTCAAAACAGTTTAAGCTCGTTGAGGAAATGATTCACCAATCCCAACTAGAGATGCGTGCGTTATTGCTCCATTTACGCCCAGTCGCATTAAAAGGAAAGACGCTTCAGGAAGGTATTCAAGAATTATTAGTTGAACTCGTACAAAAAGTACCCGTCACCATTGAAACGAAGATTGAGGACTTTCAAATTGATAAAGGAATCGAGGACCACTTATTCCGTATCCTCCAAGAATCCGTTTCAAACACCTTAAGACATTCGAAAGCTAACCAGCTAGAAGTCCTGCTAATTAAAAGAGATGAATTTGTGATTTTACGTATTGTTGATGATGGAATTGGATTTGACGTCGAACAAGCGAAGACAGGCTCCTATGGGCTCCAGAATATGTATGAACGTGCAGTTGAAATAGGCGGCACGATGCGAATCGTAAGTATTAAAGAAAAAGGAACGCGGATTGAAGTGAAAGTACCATTGCTGGAAGGTGAAGAAAATGATTAAAGTATTATTTGTCGATGATCATGAAATGGTAAGGATAGGGGTCTCATCCTACTTATCAGCACAGCCAGATATTGAAGTTGTTGGGGAAGCAGACGACGGGAAAAAGGGAGTTGAACTGGCCTTAGAGCTCCGACCTGATATTATTTTAATGGATCTCGTCATGAAGGAAATGGACGGTATTGAAGCAACCAGGAGAATTATCGAAAGATGGCCAGAGGCAAAAATCATCATTGTAACTAGCTTTATTGATGATGAGAAGGTGTATCCAGCGTTAGAAGCGGGTGCAACAAGCTATATGCTGAAAACCTCAAAAGCAAGTGAAATCGCAGAAGCAGTCCGTAAAACGTTTCATGGACAATCGGTTTTAGAGCCAGAGGTTACTGGGAAAATGATGGTCCGTATGAGACAAAAGGATACGCATCTTCCCCATGAAGAACTAACAAACAGGGAAATGGAAATTTTACTTCTAATTGCAGATGGAAAAACAAATCAAGAAATCGCTGATGAACTCTTTATCGCTTTGAAAACGGTAAAAGTACATGTAAGTAACATCTTAAGTAAGCTCGAGGTTCAAGATCGTACCCAGGCAGTTATTTATGCATTTAAACATTCTCTTGTAAAATAAGACAAAATAATAGATTTTTCGACAAAAAGGCACAGAATACTACCTGTGCTTTTTATTTTTTGGTAAGATATATAGGTAACAAATATGTCATTTTACCCTATATAGGTATAAAGAACTATTTTACGATTACCATATTTTATACGATTAAGGAAGATTTTTATAGCCAAACTACTATTCAGTTTGTAGGACAGATGGTTTATAATTGAAAAGTCGATTCATGACGAATTTCGTCTGTGACTTTTGTACTGTTTTTGTAATAAAAGAAGGACTATTGCATATATATCTAGAAATATAAGAGAAAATGGAGAAAAAGAGATGCAGAAGATGAAAATTAAATCTACAATTCTTAGCAGTGAAGAAAAAGGTACTTTAAAATGGTTTTTAACCCTTTTTTACTTAATAATGGTAGTATATGATGTATTCTATTATTTTATCTATCCAAAGTTCATTACCAATACATCTGTAGGGTTACCGAGCAAATTTGGATATTTTGTATACTTAATAATGATTGCTTTAATTCCTGTAGCTATCTATTTAAGTAAAAAGGACAAACATTTTCTAGTAAAATACCTAGTAGTATTAACTTATTTGGTTCTCTCAATATGTAATGATGTTTCATACTATATTAATAGCTCACTAGAATATAAGAGTGGTAATATAGCAGAAATGTTTGTTATATTGTTTTCTCCAATTTTTGTAAGTAAACGATTTTTTTATGTAGTATCTATTGGTGAAATTAGTAGATATTTGTTAACTGGGGCTATTCTTCAGTCCTATGAGGCATTTTTCCCAATATTACTAACTTTGGTATTTTCTTTAATAGCACTTATTTTCTTATATAGATTTCAATCCTATGTAAATGCAGTAAAAACATCATACGATGAACAGTTAGAAGGAATGGTTAAAGGTGTTATTGCTGCCCTAGAATTAAAGGATCCGTACACTAGAGGTCATAGTGAAAGGGTTGCAAGCTATGCTTTAACCTTAGCAAAAGAAGTAAAGCAGTTTACAAATGAAGAGTTAAAGGCTTTTAATTATGCTTGTTTACTACATGATATTGGTAAGGTAAATATTCCAGACCAAATTTTGATGAAACCCTCAAAGCTTACTAATGAAGAGTTTGAGGTTATAAAAACCCATCCAGTTGTTGGTGCCGAAGCTGTAAAAAATATTGAAGGATTAAAGGGAAATATTTCAGTAATTCGATCTCATCATGAACGCTGGGATGGAAATGGATATCCCGATAATTTAAAGGGAGAAAATATCCCATTTCTAGCTAGAATTGTGGCAATTGCTGATGCCTTTGATGCAATGACATCATCAAGATCCTATCGCAGTGCTCTACCAGCAGAAGAAGCTTACAAAAGAATAATAGAAGGACAGGGCACACAATTTGACCCTAATCTAGTAGAAGTATTTAAAAAGGTTTTTCCAACATGGAAAAAAACACAAAATTCCATTATGCATAAATAGTACTTTACTACTTTATTTGAAGGGAGGGAAAAACTATGAAAATCAGAAAGCTAAAAAAACTTAAAACAACTTGCTGGTGGTGCACATGGACACCTAGAACACCACAATAACTATCATTCTTAAAGGATGCTTGCTTTCGGGTATGCATCCTCTTTTATTTGAAAATAATACTAATCGTAAGGTGGATATATGAATTTAACAAAAGAATCTTTACTAAAATTGCACGATATTGAAATTCGCAAGGATAGTAAACATTACATTGTAGAAGACCTTGCAACTCAAGAGTTTTATGAAATGCCAAAGGTGTGCGTTGATGCGCTAAATTTAATCAAACAAGGACTTAATCTAGGTGAAATAGAAGAAAGGCTAATTAAAACCTTTCCTGATGAAGAGATCAATTTGCTTGATTTTGGTGATCAGCTAATTGAATTAAATTTAATCCAATCAGTTAACGGCGAGGAGATTGAACGAAGCCATGACAAAAATAAGTTAGGTTTTGAATGGATAAGCCCTAAGTTTGGAAAAATTTTCTTTAATAAATATACAAGTTATTTATACGGACTTATATTTCTAGCTAACATAGGCATTTTTTGTTTGCAACCTTCATTGTTTCCTCACTACACTGATTTATTTGTTTTTGATATCATGTCACTTAATGTTCTAGTAATTGGGATTATCTCTTTAATACTTGTGCTGATTCACGAATCTGGACATATCATAGCGATTAGGTCCTTTGGTTTACCAACTAGATTAGATATAGGTCATCGACTATATTTAATAGTTTTTGAAACCGATCTTTCCTTAGCATGGAAACTTTCCCCCGAAAAAAGAAACATTCTTTATTTAGCTGGTGTTTGCTTCGATACGGTCATTCTCTTTTTTGCTCTTATTTTACAAATGTTTTTACCAATCCAATCAAGCTTTCTAACAGGTTTACTTGGTTTAGTAGTTTTTGATGTGATTGTAAGAATAATCTATCAGGCATGTATTTATATGAAAACCGATTTTTATTTTTTATTTGAAAATATGACAGGTACCTATAACTTAATGGAAAATGGAATATTTTTCTTGAAAGGTCTGTTTTCACGTTCTAAAGTGAAAAATAAGGAACTTTTCCACGGGGAAGAGAGAATAGTAACAGTTTATAGTTTTTTCTATGTGATTGGGGTAGGTATTACAATTGGCCTGTTTTTTATATATTATTTACCTCAATTAATATATATGGCTACTAAAATGCTTCCTGGCTATTTGGAGCCTATAACCGATCCGATTTTTTGGGATGCTATTTTGTTTACAGCCCAGATACTTGTAATCGTAGGATTCTTAACATTTTCTTTTTACAAATCCTATTATAAGAAAAATGTCGAAAATTGATAAATATTGTTATTTTTGTGGGTCTTTTAGTATATAATGTAAATGTAAGATTTGCTATGATTATTTACAAAGAGGGCTTTTGATGGTTATTAATAACACTTCTGCTTTATTACAGCATGAAGAAAGACGCGCGTTAAAAATATATTTAACATCTTTTTATATTACTTTAGTGTTATTTGATGTGATATTTTATATTATTTACAAAAATCTGAAGGTAACTCCAGGATTTAGTAATAAACTTAGTCTCATAAATTATTTGTTTTATTTTGGTTTATTAATACTTTCTTTCTATCTAATTAAAAGAGGAAAGCAGACTATTATAAAATATATTTACGTAATGGTCTATTTTTCTCTTGCACTAATTTATGATTGTCTCGTTTTTGTAGATAATCCTACAAAATATGCGAGTGGAAATGCAGCGGAATTAATCCTTGTTTTATTTTCACCTATATTTATAAATAATCGCTTTTTTTGGGTGACGTCGATTGCAGCACTTATGCGTTATGTCATCGTTGGTAGTGTTATTCATTCAGCTATAGTAATGATTCCTATCGTTTTAGTATTAGTATTATCAATCGTCGCCTACATCCTACTAACCCGTTTCAACTCGTACACGAAGGCATTGACGGAAACGCATGAGGAACTTCGGAATAAGGAGAAGCTTGCGTTTTTAGGGCAGATGGCAACAACGATAGGCCATGAGATTCGCAATCCGTTGGCATCGTTGAAGGGGTTTACCCAGCTTCAGCGAGAAAAGCATAAAGAGGATGATTTGCAGTATTCGATTATGGAGCAAGAGATCGACCGGATTGATTCAATCTTGACTGATTTACTTGTTATCGGGAAGCCAAGGCAAATTAATGTGGCGCATTGTAATTTGCAGGAACATCTCGGATATGTCATCTCCATCATTGAGCAATCTGAACAAGGAAAAAACATTGAGGTAGATTTGAAAATGGAACCGTCATTCCCACTGGTGGAATGTGATGAGAAGCAAATGAAGCAGGTTTTCTTAAATCTTATTAAAAACGGGTTTGAGTCTATGCCAGAAGGCGGGACACTTACGATTGAAGGAAGCCAGATTGATGACAATAAGGTGTCGATTCGGATTTGTGATGAAGGCTGTGGAATACCTGCGGATGTACAAGAAAAGCTGTTTCAGCCGTTTTTTACAACCAAAGATTACGGTACAGGGCTAGGTCTAATGGTGTCTAGAAAAATCATAGAGGACCATCATGGAAAAATAGAGATGGAAAGTGAACCAGGAAAAGGAACAAAAGTGGAAATTACATTACCGATTACACAATAAGCTAACTCATTGAGAGTTGGCTTATTTTTTGAAGGAAAACAAAAAACAGGCCGGTTAGATAACGAGTTCAGATACCTGTCACATTTTTAAAAAATGCATTTAAGAATGTCCTCAAATTTGTTGTATATTTTGTCCTGCAAAATGCAGGACTTTTTGTTATGTAAGAACATTACAAAGTGCCGTTAAAAGTAATTTAGGGCAAAGGCTCAAGTATTATTGAATATTGATTTCACAGTGCTTGAAAAATAAACGTAAAAATTCCGCTTAAATTGAGAAATACCCATATATCCTTAAAAATAGGGGTAGTTTTTCTGCTAATATGATCCAAATCTCTTGATTTTGTCTTATTTAGAGGGGTTAACCGGAAAATTTCCGCCTACTTCTGCTTATTAAGCTTTCTTTTGTACATTAGCCGGAAATTCTCCGCTTATGAATCTCATAGCTACGCGAAATACAACAATAGCTAGGGGGCAAAGAGATACGTGGTTTTGTGAATAAAAAACACCGCATTTTGCAGTCCAATTTGCAAGGTAACAGAAATCTCTGTAACCTTACAAATTGGACTGCAGTTTCACGCCTATTTTTATCATTATTGGCGTTATATCAATAAAAAATGACCATCAATTTCTTTTAAAAATTGATGGTCATTTTTAAGTTTTGTGACAGGAAACAGAACCCGTTGCCAGTTAGACCTGTTTTTACGATTAATGTTATTTCATCCCGGCTTCTGTTTCTTCGATGCCTTTGTTTTCAATCCAAATCTTGATATGTGTTAAAATGGAAAATGCAAAGAAGAAATTCATTGCGAGCACGCTTACTAACAAATGGATATCCCCAAAATAAATGCCAGTGTACCCTTTTAATTTAATGACAATAAATCCTTCAAAGAGCAACAAAAAGACACTCAAAAATGCAGCAACTCCTGTGCGAATCATGGTACCATCCCCCTTGTATTTATTACGAATCTATATGTAACTCAATAATTTGTGTATAATTTGTGAACTTACTCAAATTATACACCACTTTCACAATGTATGTAAAATGTAAGCGCTAAAAAATATATTCGATTCCAAATTAAAAAAAGGAAAAATTAGGTTGCCTTCCAAATAAGCCTAGACTATAATCAAAATTACGACTTTTATAGGAATACTTTGTTCTTTTTTACCGTGAATTGAAGCTTATTCATGGTTTTTTGTACGTTAATGGAGGTGGTTGGATGACGGAGGAGAAGCATCCGGACTTTGATGTGGAAGTAGAGCGGTTAGATTTTACGAAAAAGTACATGGATATTGTCATTCGGGCTTCAGAGTCAACCGAGGAAAATTTTCGGGATAATTTAAGGAGTGCCCTTGATGGTGTGGACTTCAAAGACAGTAGTTTGAGCTATTTAAATATGTTAACGAATTCAACGATGCTCAGAAGGACCCATGAAGAGGTACGAAACCTAAAGAGAAACCGAAACAAGCCCTATTTCGCCAGGATTAATTTTAAACGGGAAGAAACGGGGAATGAGGAGATTCTCTACTTTGGCAAGGTATCTCTTTTTGACAAGGAGACCCAGCTCCCGATTATTGTAGACTGGCGCTCCCCTGTTGCTAACCTTTATTATGATGGTCGTCTTGGGGAGGTTTCGTATGAAGCCGAGGGGGAGGAATATGAGGGGTACTTATCGTTAAAGCGACAATTCATCATTGAAGAGGGCGAGCTCGATGAAATTCGGGATGTTGATTTAACAACGACAGATGAGCTTCTCCAAAAATCCTTATCTGAAAGTGCAAGTAATCGCCTCACTGATATCGTGTCAACGATCCAGGAGGAGCAAAACAACATTATCCGTGCTGATCTCAACAAGCCGATTATTGTTCAGGGGGCTGCTGGAAGTGGGAAGACAACCATTGCCCTGCACCGCATCTCGTATTTTATCTACACTTATGCAGACTATTTTTCACCAGACCAACTGATGATTCTTGCCCCAAACCGACTTTTCATCGATTATATTTCAGAAGTACTCCCAGAGCTTGGTGTGGATCATATCTTGCAAACGACCTATGTTGATTATGTGAAAAAATGCCTTGGGAAACCGATTAAGCTCACAAAACCAGAAGAGAAGCTGCTTGGTTTTATCCATAATGAATTCAAAAATCCAGACATGATTAAGTGGATCTCGGCATTCAAAGGCTCACTTGAGTATCGGGATATGTTGGAGCATTATGTGGAGGATATTCTAAGTTCATTGTTACCACAGGAGGACTTTTTTGTCTCGAAATTTAAACTGTACAAAGCGAGAGATATTCATCACCTAATGACCTATGAATATCGTTATCTTCCTTATTATAAACGGATTGATAAGGTGAAAAAGGTACTTCAAAATACGGTTCGTCTCCAAAAAAAGAATATGATTCATAAGGTTACGAAGTTTTATGATGATAAGCTAGATAACGTCTTGTTTAAAACAAAAATTGACGCTGAAAAGCGCCGCCGTTACGTAACAAAAGCCCTTGATAAAAAGGCAGAGCTCATCGAAGAAATCACCAAGCAATCCCGCACAGCCGTTAATGCATATATCAAAAAGCTTCCACACCATGATGTGTTCTACTATTTTCAAAGGTTTGTGTCAGAGCTTTTTCCGACCTATGCTGCGGGAATCTTGAACGTTGAGCAAATCCAGTTTTTTATGGACTATCAAAAACAACTTCAAAAATCAAAGCAATATGAGCTTGAAGATTTAGCGGGGCTTCTTTATTTAAAGGCTAAGCTCTACGGAGTTAAGAAGGAATGGAAGGCCCGTAATGTCGTAATCGATGAAGCGCAGGATTATAGCTATTTTCAATTAGCGGCCTTAAAAACAGCACTCGAAACGGATATGTTTACAATTGTTGGCGATTTAGCGCAAGGAATTCACTCCTATCGCGGAATTAATAATTGGACGCCAGTTCTTGATCAAATCTTTCCAAGAGCGACCTATAAAACCCTGCAAAAAAGTTACCGGACCACTATTGAAATTATGAACACGGCAAATGAATTACTATCGTTGCTGGAGTTAGATTTACCAATGGTCGACCCTGTAGTTCGCCATGGGGAGAAACCGGTATTTCATCAAATTAGTTGTTTAGAGAAAGAAACAGTGGAAGCCTTAGCTGAGGTTATTCAGAAACTTTACGATGAAAATATGAAAACCGTTGCAATTATCGGGAAGACAAATAAAGAGTGCCAAAAGCTAACGAAAGCCTTCAAAAAACACAGTGAACTTCCGGTTCAGCTTTTAAAAGAAAATGAAGAGATTAACAAGGAAGAAGTCGTCATCGTAAGCTCGCATTTATCGAAGGGTTTGGAATTTGATGCGGTGATTATCTATTCGAATGAGGAAAAATTTTATACCAATGAAATCGACATCAAGCTCTTGTATGTGTCCATGACTCGTCCGTTGCACCGACTGCATTTTTTCGGGACTGACCCTACCGATTTTATGCTGGATAAAGTAGATGAAGTATTATATACAAAAACGCAAAACACCTGACTCGTGTTTTGCGTTTCTTTGCTGTCTAGCGCAAGCGCCTAGCCCCTCGAGGTCATAAGCCAATCCGTCATGAAGGATAAAAGGCATCCTTCCCGCCGGCTTTTCTTATGCTTGTCGGACTTGCACAGGACAAGGAAGGCTTCGGCAGCATCATCATCGCACGAAGAAAATNNGCCACAGGACGTGGCAGTAGTTAGTCGATGTTCCCCTTCAAGGCGCTTACGCTTTTCTATTTAAAATACTTTAGTTGTCCAAGATTCAACGTTCCACACATCGGTCACGACATCTTGATAAAATTCTGGCTCGTGGCAGATAAGGAGCATGCTACCTTTATATTCTTTAAGGGCACGTTTCAATTCATCTTTCGCATCGACATCAAGGTGGTTTGTCGGCTCGTCAAGAAGAAGGATATTTGTATCTTTATTGATTAACTTACAGAGGCGTACCTTCGCTTTTTCCCCACCACTTAATACTTCAACCTTACTTTCAATATGCTTTGTCGTAAGACCACATTTCGCAAGTGCAGCCCGAACCTCATATTGGTTGAAGGAAGGAAATTCACTCCAAATTTCTTCAATACAAGTATTATAATTTGCTTCCTTAATCTCTTGTTCAAAATAGCCAATCTCTTGGTTTTCACCAAGCTGAACAGTCCCCGAAAGAGGTTTGTTCATGCCAAGGATGCTTCGTAGCAACGTTGTTTTCCCGATTCCGTTTGCCCCAACTAAGGCAATCTTTTGACCTCTTTCCATACGGAGGTTAAGCGGCTTTGAAAGTGGTTCATCATATCCAATAACAAGATCCTTCGTTTCAAAAATGAGCTTGCTTGACGTTTTGCCTGCTCTAAAATTAAATTCCGGCTTTGGCTTTTCCTTCGCCAGTTCAATAACTTCCATCTTATCGAGCTTCTTCTGACGAGACATTGCCATGTTTCTTGTAGACACCCGTGCCTTGTTACGGGCCACAAAGTCCTTAAGCTCAGAGATTTCCTGTTGTTGCTTCTTGTAGGCAGCCTCAAGCTGCTGCTTTTTCACTTCATATACCTTTTGGAAATTATCGTAATCTCCAACATAACGATTAAGCTCCTGGTTTTCCATATGATAAATAAGATTGATAACACTATTTAAAAATGGAATATCATGTGAAATTAGAATAAATGCATTTTCATATTCTTGGAGATAACGTTTTAACCAGATAATATGCTGTTCGTCTAAGTAGTTGGTTGGCTCATCCAGTAAAAGAATATCTGGCTTTTCAAGTAATAGCTTGGCAAGAAGCACTTTTGTACGCTGCCCACCACTTAAATCCTGTACATCACGCTCAAGCCCGATATCTTCAAGACCCAATCCGCGCGCGATTTCGTCAACCTTCGCGTCAATGACGTAAAAGTCATTGTTTGTAAGGGTGTCCTGGATGGTACCGACATCCTCCAGCATTTTTTCAAGCTCCTCAGGTGTGGCGTCACCCATTTTTCCGTAAAACTCATTCATTTCTGCTTCCATATCAAAAAGATATTTAAAAGCACTGTTTAATGCATCACGAATCGTCATTCCTTTTTCAAGCACAGTATGCTGGTCAAGATAGCCAACGCGGACATTTTTTGACCATTCAATCTTACCGGCATCAGGCTCAAGCTTTCCAGTGATGATATTCATGAAGGTTGATTTACCTTCTCCATTTGCACCAATTAACCCAATGTGCTCCCCTTTTAATAAACGAAACGACACATCATTAAAAATGGCACGATCACCAAAACCATGGCTCACATTTGATACTGTTAAAATACTCATCTATTTACACCTTTTTCATCAGTTTAGTTATCCTTGATAAAAATTACACATATACCGATTATAAACGAGAAATCAAGGGGTTGGAAAGGGGACTTTATTAGAAGTAAAGTAAAAATTTTCTTTTCGTCAAATAATTAGCGGACTTGTCTCATATTCATATAGTACTGAAAAAAATAAATAAGGGGCTACAGGATGAAGACATTTTTTAAAGGGACATTGTTACTGGTTATTGCAGCATTTATTGGAGAGTGTGTGGAATTTTTAATCAATCTTGTTCTAGCAAAAGAGCTTGGTGGACATGGAATGGGATTATATATGACCATTTTGCCATCAATCTTTTTAGTCGTGATTTTGGCAAGTCTTGAGCTGCCTGTATCCATCTCCAAATTTATTGCCGAAAAAGAGGACAGGTACCATCGCAGTATGTTAAAGCATGCGACAGTCTTGACAACTGTGTTTACAGCGATTATTATTTCCTTAGCATTCGTCATTTTACCGGTTATACCTTTGTTCGATGATTACCATCCTTTTGTAAAGTGGTTAGTTATCATTTTTATCCCGATTGTTTCATTTTTATCGATTGCCAGGGGTTATTTTATGGGGATTCAATCGATGGGGCGCATTGCCTTTGCGAACTTCCTTCGTAAGGCTGTGCAACTAATTTTGTTAGTGTTCATCTATCAGTTACTAGAATTTGAGATTCATACCTCAATCTTAATTGCCCTATGTACAATTGTTGCAAGTGACCTGGTCGTATTTGGCTATTTAGGCTATGAGTATCTCCTTCATTATCGTAGATTGGGACAAAGACCAGAATCCACTTTAAGTGGAAAAATGGTACGAAAAAACCTGCTCGCGGTTTCCTTGCCGACAACTGGGATGCGAATATTCCATGCCATCTCACACGCGGTACAGCCGTTTCTGATCAAAGCTGCTTTACTAAAAGCGGGGATGCCAGCAGCTATAGCGACCGAGCATTTTGGTTTGATGACAGGGGTAGCGTTAACGATTGGCTTTTTCCCGGCGTTCATTGCACATTCATTGCTGATTGTGTTAATTCCAACGGTGTCTGAAGCTTATTCTAAGCGTGACATGGGAATGCTGCAATCCTTACTCCAGCAGGTTATGAAAATGACCTTCCTATACGGAATTCCAGCCTGTGTGATTTTTTATTATTTCGCAGATCCGCTCACTCATATTTTCTTCGAATCATCAGCAGCGACTGTCTATTTGCAAATGCTTTGGCCGTATTTCTTGTTCCATTTCTTCTTAATTCCAATGCAGGCTTACTTAATTGGGCTTGGATTAGTGAAGGATGCGTTCATTCATAATGTATGGTCAACCGTTGTGTCCTTTGCGATTATGTTCACCCTAGGTTCTCTCCAAACCCTGCAAATGGAAGGAATCATTATCGGGATGAACATGGGTGCAGTCTTACTTGCTTTGATGCATTACGTGACTATCTGTAGAAAAATTGGGGTCTCTGTGATTTCGACAAAATTTTTGGGTCCAGCAGTGTGATTTGTTTGTAAAATCATGAAACTTCGTGTTATAATGAGCGGGATTAATGTCTAGCTGTCATTAATCACATTTTTTTTAGGATGAATTTGACTAATAAAATTTTAAAATATAATTTTGAAAAGATTGGTAAATGGTAGAATACGAAAAAGTCTAACCATGGCCTAGCTTCTATTTGTGTAGAGGTTAGGCCATTTTTTATTGCGTTTTAGGAGGATTATGGATCGCATGTCGAGAAGCAACATTACAAAACAGGAAGAATTAACACATATTAGCAGCTATGTTAGTAAACTAATAAAATCTAAGTTTGGCAAAGGACCGGAAACTTGTTTTACATCGATTTCCGAACAATATATTGTCGTCCATATTAAAAAGTTCATGACAAAAATTGAACACGAACTTGTCAAGAAAGAGGATTTTGAAACTGCTTGTAAAATTCGAACAAACATCATGGAAGACGTTTTAGACCCAATACAAGAATTGTTGGAAGAAATATGTAATAAGCAAATCACCCAACTATATCAGGATTGGAATTTTCAAAAAAACACAGGGGTTTTGCTAGCAGTGGTGAAAGCAGAGGTGGAAGCTGAAAGAGAAAATTCGCTTGAATTTATGCTGCTTCGAAATGAAATAAGTAAGCAAAGCGAATTTTATCAGTATCAACCAACTGAACAGAGTTTCACTAAGATTGGCGAAAAAGTTTATATTATTCGATTAGCTGGTTACTTATTACCGATTGAAAGAATACTGATCGAAAAAGGGTTACATATCCTCGAGGAAAGAGAAAATAGAATCCGGAAAAGATATGATACGAATATTGAACGATTTAACAAAATCATAAAAAATGAAATTCATGATATTTTTATGATTTGGAACTATGAACAAGATGAAAGCTATAAAATCTTTTATTGCAAATGAGATTGTTTTCATAATTCCCATCAAAGTTGACAAACTATGTGTAAACATGGAAATGAAAGGGAAACGATGCTACAATATTAGAGGCTAATGAATTTGAAGTCATTGGTTATTGTGGTGAATTCCCTAGAGGTGGGAATCATATGAATTTACAAGAAAAATTAAAATACATAAGTAGTTACACAAGCAAACTCCTCCGAAATAAATTTGGACGGGGACCTGAATCCTGTTTTGCGGTAACAGCAGATTGCTATTTAGTCCTACATATCCGAGGTTTTATCTCTCCGATGGAAGAGGTTCTTTTACAGGAGAATCAGCATATTCAAGTGGATCATGCGAGGGATGTCGTAATAAAAAGCATATTATCTGAATTAAAGGGTGTATTCCAGGTAACCCTTGAAACAGAAGTACGGACCTTTTTTCATGATTGGAACTTTCCAAATAACACAGGTGTCATTATTGCCGAGTTAGAAGATTCATTACTGCCAATGGAAAAGAATGGGGAAATCGATTTTTCCCTTCTAGAATCTGAAGTTGCGAGAATTAGCCTTCTTGTCGAAAAGCCACCGGAGGAAACACTTAGTTTTCAAATTTCCCCAAGATTGTTTATCGTGAAGAGAGAAGGAATCTTAGTTCCGATTGAAAAGGCGTTAATTGAGTCCGGCTTTGAGAAAGAGCTCCATTTTACAAAGGACGAACTTGAAAAAAGCTATCTACATCGCTATGGAAAATTTGATCAAATTTTTCAGCGTGAGGTTATCGATATATTTGTTGACTGGAATTTTAAAAATGATAACAGCTTGATTTGTTTTAATATCAAATAAACATGGTAAATGCGAGGATGTCCTTTGGGATAAGCCTTCGTCATGGCCTAACTTCTTGATGAGGTTAGGCCTTTTTCTTTTTAAAGGGAATATAGAGAAAAGGATTGGGTGAAATGGGAAATAGAAGATGGAAGGTGTTAAATTTTGCAGTTTTAGTCTGTTGTGTCATTTTGATTGTAGGAAAAATCTTTTATGTCGAACTAATAAGTCGGTTGGAGCCTTATCTTTTACTGATTGCGCTTATTGCTTCAATTTTCTCCATTTTTGAATCGCGAAAAAATCGGGAGTTCCGCTTTCTCGTGGAAAATGCTCCATACGCCATTTTGCTTATGCGCAAAGAGGAGATTATCTATAGTAATGATACGGGGAAATATTTAATCGGTGCGGATGAGAGGTCGTTAATCGGGCATCGGCTTGATGAGTTTATTCAATATGATTCCGAAATATCAACGAGAAAAATTGAAAAAGGACATAAATTTAAGAGGATTACAGAAGGTAAAATTGCCCATCCAGCTTTGGGTGAGATTGATGTAGAAATTAAATTGATGCCGATTATGTATCAGGGAGAAAGCTGCCAATATATCGTCGTCCGTGACATAACCGAGTTGAAAAAGGGACAGGAGCTCATTCAACAAACGGATAAGCTTTCGATGGTAGGGGAGATGGCAGCAGGTATCGCCCACGAAATTCGGAATCCACTAACAAGCTTAAAGGGTTTTACACAGCTTTTGCATCATGAAAAAGCAAACACCTATTCTGAAATTATGGTGTCTGAAATTGACCGAATTAATACAATTGTCGATGAAATGCTGTTGCTCGCAAAGCCAAAAAAGCTTCAGTTGCGAAGGCAAAACATCACAAATGTGCTTAATGAAGTTGTATTTTTGTTAGACACTCAGGCGATTCTCCATAATATCCAGATTAAGACTTCCTATCATGATGAGCTAAAAGGTACCTTTATCAATTGTGAGGAAAATAAGCTGAAGCAAGTTTTTATTAATGTCTTAAAAAATAGCATTGAAGCAATAGATGATGGGGGGCATATCGATATTTCACTGTATCCAAATGGAGGCAATGCGATCATTCAAATTGCCGACAATGGTTCTGGAATACCTCCAGATAAGCTGCCGAACATTGGCAAAGCGTTCTATACCACAAAAGAAAGAGGGACAGGCCTTGGCTTAATGATATGCCAAACCATCATCCAAGAACATGGCGGCCAAATGAAAATCGACAGTGTCGAAAACCAAGGAACCACCGTGGAAATAACACTGCCTCTTTTAGATGAAGGTCTTCAACTCGTATGAAGACCTTTTTGAATTGGGAGAATAGAGACTGGCGTGCCCGGCCCGCGAACGAAATCCGCTTTATCGAGTGAATAAGTGTGATGAAGTCCCGAACGCACCGTGAGCCCCCGCGTAAAGTTCTTCATAAATGTGCAGAATTCCCAAACACATATAAAGCCCACTCCAATAATCCCTCATCCAGCTTACTCCTCATTTTTATCCAAAGGTTTAACCACTTTCAGCTCACCACTATCTGTACCATTCTCCGCGATATGCTTTAATACCGATAGCTTGTTGCTCCAGAATTGGTCGAAATAACCAAGCCATTCATGTAATTCTGAAAAAGATTCCGGTTGGAGGCGATAGCGTTTTTCTCTTCCGACCTTTCTGCCGCTTACTAAATTCGCTTCTGCTAGAATGTGAAGATGCTTGGCCACGGCGGTCCTGCTCATTGGGAAGTGACTTGTGATTTCTGAAATAGGAAGTTCCTTTTTGGAGAGGAGGCGCAGCACCTCTCTGCGAGTAGGATCGGCTATTGCTTGGAACACATCATATTTTTGAGCAGAATCACTCAATCGGTTGTCGCCACCTGACGCAGCTTTTGTACAATGCCTGCCCAACCACCATTCATTGTTTCGCGCACTTCTGCTGCCGAACGTTTTGCTTTTTCAATAGTTTCTTCGGCATCCTTCCAGCCACCATGAATGAGGGTAAACTCTGTGTTGCCGTCAATTTCTTTTAAAAGAAACTCTACATACCAACCTTCTGTGTCCCAAGAAAAAGTAAGTCGATGTGGTGGCTCAACCTCTAACACCTTACATGGAGAAGGTCCGAAAGGAGATTGAATATGAAATTCGTGTCCTTCTTTTGCTACTAAATCATTGGGCATAAACCAAGTTCCGATGGCCTCGCCAGTTGAAACGAGATCCCATACTTTTTGAATCGGTGCTTCAATTAATACGGTTTGTTTTATCTCAGGTACAGTTGCCATAAATCATTCTCCTTTAAAAATGAAAATAAAACCATTTGGTTTCATGTTCAGATTATATAAAACCAAAAGGTGTTATGTCAAGAACATTATACTTAAATAGTATGTGCATTTTTAGAAATTACCAGAGTGGATAATAGTGGGAGGTTTGTAAGCAAGATTCATTACGATTTTATTGAAAGTGACAAAAAATAGGAGTATGCTAGATTATGTAATAAAAATTTAACTATTTTACTATATTTATTGAGGGGGAATTACCCTATGGATATGCTAACGATTCTTGGACTAGCTATCTCTTCAGGAGCAACAATTGCGTTATTAAAAATCATTGCAATTGATATTATTTTGTCTGGAGACAATGCTGTTGTCATCGCGATGGCAACGAGAAACCTTCCGAAAGAACAGCAAAACAAAGCAATTTTTTGGGGAACAGCAGGGGCTGTTATTTTACGGATATTATTTGCTGCCGTTATTGTTTACTTATTAAAAATTCCATTTGTGAATGTAATTGGTGGAGTATTGCTTCTTTTCATCGCTTACAAGGTATTGGTTGAAGAAGAGGGAGAAGCACATGTGAAATCTTCTAATGGAATCGTGTCAGCTATTGGCACCATTATAATGGCGGATGCGGTTATGAGTTTGGATAATGTCGTTGCGGTTGCAGGTGCTGCAGACGGACACATTGGTATGATTGCACTTGGTGTTCTAATTAGTATTCCAATCATGATCTTTGGTTCTAAATTTATTGTAAAAGCCATGAATAGATATGCTTGGATTGCTTATATTGGTGCAGGAATTCTTGCGTGGACTGCCGGTGAAATGGTGTTTAAGGATAAAGGATTAACTAATTTCCTTCATATTGAACATGGACCAGTCACATATCTAATCGCTGCTGTATTAACCATTCTTGTCTTAGGACTAGGATATTTTAAAAATAAGAAAATCGCAGCAAAACGAGAAGAATTACAACATACAGCATGATAAAATTTGAGGCCAAATCAATTACGATTTGGCCTTTTCTATTAAAGCTATAGTTATCACTGTTCCTATGGTAGTTGCTCAGTATGGGTCAGCAAATCTTATTTTGCGAGTTTATGAATTTTTTGGATGATACTCAAGGAACGTCCTGTTCCAATGGCCACTGATTCTAGCGGGTTTTGGGCAAGATGTACGGGAACAAAGATTTCCTGGCTGAGCCATTCCTGCATACCGTTCAATAGCGATCCGCCACCTGTTATAATAACCCCACGGTCCACGATATCCCCACTTAATTCTGGTGGGCAATCCTCCAAAGTTGCGCGTATAGCTTCTAAAATATGAAGTAGTGATTCCTTTAGAGTTTCTTGAATCTCGGTTGAACGCAATGTAATGGTTTTTGGTAGACCAGTCACAAGATCGCGTCCACGAACATCCATTGTTTTTGTTTCATGCTTAACAAGAGCATACCCAATTTCAAATTTAACCTGTTCAGCAGTATGTTCCCCGATTAGAACATTGTATTTTTTACGTACATATTGAATGATATCTTCATCAAACTGGTCTCCACCAATACGAACTGAGTTGCATGTTACCACGCCACCAAAGGAGATAATCGCAACCTCTGTATTGCCTCCACCGATATCAACAATGACATTCGCAACTGGCTCGTCGACTGGTAAATCGGAACCGACTGCCGCTGCGACAGGTTCTTCAATTAGGTAAACCTGTTTGGCACCGCATTGTCTAACCGCATCTTGGATGGCACGTCGTTCAACAGACGTTGACCCGGACGGTGTACAAACAACCACATTCGGTTTACGAAGCGAGTAGCCTGTTTTTTGACTCACTTTTTTCATAATGTGACGAAGCATGTCAGCCGTCACATTAAAATCTGCAATCACACCTTTACGTAAGGGACGAATCGCCACGATTTTTTCAGGGGTTTTACCAATCATTCTTTTCGCTTCTGTTCCAACTGCAACGACACTATTATTTTCAGTGTCAATCGCCACAACGGACGGCTCGTTAATAATAACGCCTTTATTTTTGCTATATACAAGAATATTTGCAGTTCCTAAATCAATACCAATTTCTACGTTTGAAAACATGTTTATCTCCATCCTTCACAGAGTTTAGGGTTATATGGTAATAGCCTAAAGATGTCTTTCCGAAACATTTTTAGTCATTTTTTAATAAATTCATGAGTAGTCATTTTAACCCACTTCACCTTATAGGGATTCATGGAATTATGTCGATTTTTGGGGGTTGTTGTCATATTGTAAAAAATGAAACATAGGAGAAATATAAGAGAATAATGGCAATTTGTTCAAAATACACGTAAAATAGTAGTAGAAGAAACACTTCCAAAAAAGGAGGCTGTTGCTATGGATTTTTCAAGTATTGTCTCAGAGGACAAAATTCGCAAGGCCTATAAGGATGGAGAATTTGATAACCTCCCAGGATACGGCAAGCCGCTTAAGCTTGACGATGATTCCGCAATTCCAGAGGAACTTCGCATGGCCTATCGCGTGATGAAAAATTCCGGTTTTATTAATGAGGAAACGGAAATTAAAAAAGAATTGCGCACCATTGAGAACTTGCTTGATAATTGTGAGAATGAAGATCAGAGAGCCATCTATCAGAAAAAGCTAAATGAAAAACAGTTTCGCTTAAATCAAATCTTGAAAAATAGAAAGACCTCTCACTCAGCGGTTTTTAAAGACTATCAAATGAAATTGCATAATAAATTTAAATAATAGTTGAAGGGGCCAAAACACTGCGTTTTGCCCCTTTCTTTTTTAGGAAGGAAGAGAGCAATGATCAAAAATTTGATGCTAAAAAGAATTTATGAACCTGCTCATGCAGAAGATGGAAAACGGATTTTAGTGGACCGCATCTGGCCCCGCGGCATTTCAAAGGATGCCGCAAAACTTGATGTGTGGATGAAAGAAATCGCCCCAAGCACAGAGCTTCGCAAGGAATTTAACCATAAACCTGAACGTTTTGAAGAATTTAAAGAGCATTTTATAAAAGAATTACAAGAAGATGAAGAGAAACAAGCAGCGCTCGAAAAAATTCTACGCATGATCAAGGAAGAAAAAGTGACACTTCTTTTTGGTGCAAAGGACGAAGTGCATAACCAAGCGGTTGTGTTGAAGGAAGTGCTTGAGCGTGAAGTGGAAAAATCAACACGATAATGATTAGTGGCAGTAAATGAGCACCCTCCAATCATACACAAAACATTTTAATTTGACCAACTTGTATATACAAGTTAAACTACTACTATAAATAAGTTTTTAAAACTTTATACGACAGAAGTCTCCACTTCTGTCGTATAAAGTTAAGCCTCCGGCGATGCCTCAGATTTTTAGAGGAAGTTTTTCGTGCAAACACGAAAGAAATCTGGGCGCAAATACGCAAGGCGCATTTGTTTTTGTGGAATACTACAAAAAGAATACTATTTATGGTGGTGTAGCAGTTGAAACAGCCTTGGTGGAAGAAGTCTGTCGTTTATCAAATTTATCCAAAGAGTTTTAATGATACAACTGGAAATGGTCTTGGTGACCTACAAGGGATTATCGAAAAACTCGACTATTTGAAAGCTTTAGGTATCGATGTTATCTGGTTAACGCCAATTTACAAATCCCCGCAGCGTGATAACGGGTACGATATTAGTGATTATTTTGCGATACAGGAAGAGTATGGCACGATGGAGGATTTTGATCAATTGCTTGAAGAAGCCCATTCTCGTGGCATCAAAGTGATCATGGATATTGTCGTCAACCATACGTCAACGGAAAACGAATGGTTTAAGCAATCACGTCAGTCAAAAGACAATCCATACCGTGACTTTTATATTTGGAAAGACCCGAAAGACGGCCGCGAGCCAAACAATTGGGAATCTAAATTCGGCGGGAATGCCTGGGAGTATGACGAAAAAACAGGTCAATACTACCTCCATCTTTTTGATGTGACTCAAGCTGATCTGAATTGGGAAAATGAAGAGGTTCGTAAAAAAGTCTATGATATGATGACTTTTTGGTTTGAAAAAGGAGTCGATGGTTTCCGTCTTGATGTCATCAATTTAATTTCAAAAGACCAGCGCTTCCCTGATGATGATGGGTCGGTACCTCCTGGAGATGGACGGAAATTTTATACAGACGGTCCGCGTGTCCATGAGTTCATGCATGAAATGAATCGAAATGTGTTTTCGAAATATGACAGCATGACAGTTGGGGAGATGTCTTCAACTACGATTGATGATTGTATCAATTATTCGAATCCTGACCGTGAAGAGCTAAGTATGACTTTTAATTTCCATCATTTAAAAGTGGATTATCCGAATGGGGATAAGTGGACAGTTGCCGATTTTGATTTCCAAGCGTTAAAAAGAATCCTCTCAACCTGGCAGGTGGAAATGCATAAGGGTGGGGGCTGGAACGCACTCTTTTGGTGCAACCATGACCAACCGCGTATTGTTTCGAGATATGGTGATGATGGAAAATATTTGACGGAATCTGCGAAAATGCTTGCGACAACTATTCATATGATGCAAGGTACGCCTTATATTTATCAAGGTGAAGAAATTGGTATGACTAATCCGAAGTTCGACGATATCTCTGAATATCGCGATGTCGAATCCATCAACATCTACAATATTAAAAAAGAACAGGGTATGACCAACGAAGAAATCATTGAGATTTTGAAACATAAATCACGAGATAATTCACGTACGCCCGTACAATGGAATGCGTCAGAGCATGCTGGTTTCACAAGCGGGACGCCGTGGATCAATGTCGCTGACAATTATAAAACCATTAATGTAGAAAATGCGTTAGAGGACAAAAACTCTGTCTTTTATCATTATCAAAAATTGATTAAGCTCCGCAAGGAATATGATATTATCACATACGGTGATTATGAGCTATTGCTTGAGGAAGACCCGCAAATCTTTGCATATGTAAGAAACGGAGATAACGAAAAGCTCCTTGTTGTCAATAATTTCTACGGGAAGGATGCGACATTCGCGGTCCCTAGTAGCATTAACTTAGAAAATTTCACAACTGATCTTCTCATCTCTAACTACAGTGATTCACAAACTGATCTTTCAGAAGGACTTAGCCTACGTCCATATGAATCAGTGGTATATCATTTAACTAGCAAATAAAAAAGTGTAGACAAATGCCTACACTGTAAGAGCCATGCCCACTAGGGTGTGGCTCTTTTAAAAATCTTGATCTTTGGGTAGCGGGTCAATTCTTGTGGTATCGTCTTGATCCATCGATGATGCAACGAAGTAAAACCAAAATCCAGCGGAGATAAAATACAGCACAGCTATTCCAATAAGCGTTAGCCATAGTCCTAACAAGTGTATTCCCCCCTTTGGTTGGGGCTGAAGAAGAGAGAGCGTAGAAGTCTGGGACAATGGATTTGTCCGCCGACTTAGAAGATGCCCCTTTGTATACGTATATGCGAAATTTGAGAGTTATTGACTGATATTTAGAAATTGGATAAATGCGTTTTGGAGGATGGATATAGCATCATAATGCAGGAACATGCGTCTTTTCGGTGTAGATATGCGTCGTACCGCCTGTATTTG
>NZ_JBALOV010000051.1:0-520 GCF_036965045.1 Bacillus sp. JJ1533
CTTATCGTTTTTTTGAAATTTCTCTATAAATATCAAAAAACCAATAAGAATACAAATAACAAGGGAGATGGGGTTAAAATGATCCATGCTAAAACGGTATTGTTAGACCAATTGTTAGCCAATGCAAATGATCGCAGCTGGTATGCTTCCTTTCAAGAATTGGTTGAGGGAATCTCAGATAAAGAGGCTAATTGGAAGCCAGATGGGGCAAGTCATAGTATCGCAGAAATTGTTCAACATCTTATCTATTGGAATGAAGTATGGCAATTAAGGTATGAAAAATCTAACGTTAATGTCGTTCAATCTTTAGAAGATAATGCAGACAGTTTTCTTACTAATTGGAAATGCTACTACACATAATGCTTACCATATCTGTCAAATAGCCTATATACGCAAAATGAAAAAGGACTTTTCCTAATATGGTTCAATCTATTTTTAGTGAAGAAAAAGAATTGCACCTTGTCCCATTAACACGAAGGACGGGCTATGTTTGTGAATATATGTACTTAAACTATAGGGT
>NZ_JBALOV010000051.1:577-1391 GCF_036965045.1 Bacillus sp. JJ1533
AAGGTGCAGGATAGTTTAATAAGCATTGTTGGTTCGGTGAAACTACTTTTGGCGTTAATCCTAAGAGGTACCGTTTTCCAAACGTTAGACACGAATCTAACATTTTTAGGTGCAGTACAGGAAGGAATAACGTCTTTTTTGTAGAAATCATTGTACTAACGGTGTATTTAATTTAAGTAGAACTATAGAGTACTATTTAATTTACCTGTCGAAAAGTAGAAATATAGATGGAAAGTAAAGAACGAATTTATGAAGTGCTAGTGTTGAGCGAAAGGGGAGAAGATAAAAATGGTTTATTTAGTGTTAATACATATTATTTCGGCAATTGTTTTTGTTGGTAATATTATCACGGCTGCTTTTTGGAAACTAAAGGCAGAATTTTCTGAAGATGAAACACATATCAACAAAACAGCAAAGAATATTATGGTTGCTGATTATGTGTTTACTTTACCCAGTATTATCGTGTTACTAATTTCTGGATTTTTATTAGCAATAAAAAGTAATTATTCCCTTGATGAAATAAACTGGTTAACAATTTCCTTAGCTTTATTTACCATTACAGGATTGATATGGATTACTCTTTTGTTACCCCTACAAAGAAAAATGATTAATTATAGTGGAGAAGAATTTAATAAAATTGCTTATAAAAAAGCCTCTAGAACTTGGGATGTTATAGGAACAATATCAACGATAATTCCTATTATTATTCTTTATCTAATGGTTGCCAAACCTTTTTAAACTAGAGCTAAAATCACAAGCTGCAAAATAATCAGTTTTTCTTCTTGAACTAAAGGGGCAGGTTAATTGAATTAAC
>NZ_JBALOV010000052.1:0-1399 GCF_036965045.1 Bacillus sp. JJ1533
ACAGAGAAAATACATGGAGACGGAGAATTATGAGTAAAAAATTGTTTGCAGAGAAAGACATCGCAACACTATCTAAGAACCAATATGTTAAAACAGTTAGTTCAAAAGGCATCACATACTCTGATGAATTTAAAAAACACTTTATTACTGAATACAGTAAGGGGAAGTATGCAAGAGAAATCTTCGAAGAAGCAGGGTTTGATGTTGATATTATTGGCATGCAGAGAGTTAAATCTGCTTCAGATCGTTGGAAGACTGCTTATAAAGCTGAAGGAGTGTTGGGTCTTAAAGATTCCAGAAAAGACAGTTCCGGTAGGCCGCGGATTAAAGAATTGTCTATAGAGGAGAAGTATGCCAGATTGGAAGCACAAATGAAACTTGTACAGGCGGAAAACGAACTCTTAAAAAAGATCCGATTGTTGGAAAGGGGGCTAAAGAAGTAAAACTACCTACCAGTCAAAAATATATTCTCATTCGTGAGGTCATTGAAAAATACAACCTTATCCATATGGTGAAATTCCTTTGTGAAGTTGCCGAAGTTTCAAGAAGTGGTTACTATAATTATTTCTCAGCTAAGTCTATCGAACAAAGGAAACGCAAAGATAAGAAGGATGGAGAAGCGAAAGAAATGATTCTAAAGGCTTTTAACTTCAAAGGCAGAAAGAAAGGGGCACGCCAAATTAAAATGACATTGGCAGGTCAATTTCAGTGTGTCTTCAACTTGAAGAAGATCCGTAGAATCATGAAAAAATACGATATCGTCTGCCCTATTAGGAAAGCAAATCCGTATCGGCGAATGATGAAAGCCACTCAAGAACACCGAGTAGTTCCGAACTTACTAAACCGCCAATTTAAACAGGAAACACCTGGCAAAGTCCTTCTAACAGATATCACTTACTTGAACTATCATGGTGGACAAAGAGCCTACTTGTCTGTCATTAAAGATGGTTCTACAGGTGAAGTTTTGGCTCATCACATGTCTAACCGCATCACTATGGATCTGGCCACAGATACCCTTACTAAATTGAAGAAGAACAGAAACTTTAAGAAAGCTAAAGACGCCCTCATTCATTCTGATCAGGGTAGCCACTACACACATCCAGATTTTCAGAAACAGGTTAAGAATCTTGGATTGCACCAATCCATGTCTAGAAGAGGAAACTGTTGGGATAACGCCCCTATCGAATCATTCTTTGGCCACCTCAAAGACGAAGTAGATATTAAATCATGTAAAACGTTTGGAGAGCTTCAACAAGAAATTAATAAGTATATCCGACACTATAACCATACTAGATTTCAATGGAACCTAAAAAAGATGACTCCTGCACAATACAGGAATCATCTTTTACAGGTAGCCTAGTCCTTTTTTTAAAATGTCCTTTACAAAGGGTACACTTTA
>NZ_JBALOV010000053.1:0-191 GCF_036965045.1 Bacillus sp. JJ1533
AAATTTAGTAAAGGAGATAAATCATGGACAAAAAATTGACCAAACGCCAATTAAAAGCACTTGAAACAAAAAAAGCTATTTTTGAATCTGCCATAAAACTTTTTAAGGAAAACGGGTTTGATAATGTACTTGTAGAGGATATTACAACGGAGGCAGGTACATCTAAAGGTTCTTTTTATACATATTTTAAA
>NZ_JBALOV010000053.1:235-53279 GCF_036965045.1 Bacillus sp. JJ1533
TATTATAAAAATATTGATGTCCTATACGAGAAATTTTTGATGAAAGTTAACGATAGGCTATCTCCTCAGGAAAAATTAATCTTTGTTTTAACTGAAGGAATTAAACATTTAGAAAAATTGGGTTCAGAGATTTTAACCATCGTATTATTAAATCAGCTTTCTCAAAAAGAACAGATTCCATTTGTAATGAATGAAAATAGGACAATCTATCGAATTGTTCAACAAATAATAGAGGAAGGCCAACAAAACAATTGTTTCCGTCTTGATCTTAGCTCCCAAGAATTAACTTTTCTTGTCCTTCAATATTACAAAGGTATTTTTTTAGACTGGTGCCTTCTCAAGGGTGAATTTAATTTCTTAAAAATAGGAGAAAATGGGTTAAGGTGTTTTATAAGAGGGATGATGTATGAAGACTCTGATTTTAATAATAGTTTAAGTGAATTTAATCAATTTTAGTTTCTAAAAATAAATAAATTCAATATTTTTTAAAGCTTAATTTGTTTTATTAAAATTCAAAGGGGAGTTTAATTTGAAGAACTTTGATTTAAACGATAAAATTGCGATTGTTACTGGAGCTAATAGAGGAATAGGTAAGTCAATGGCAGTAGCTCTGGCTAAAGCTGGTGCTATCATCGTAATTATTGGCAGAGATCAAGAGAAAAATGAACAATCAGTAAAAGAAATTCATGAATTGGGGAGTAAAGCAATTAGTATCGCAACAGATTTGAGAAATATTAAATCCATTTATGAAATGACTGAGCATGTTGTTAATACCTTTGGAAAGATTGATATTCTAGTTAATAACGCCGGAGTTTCTTTAACGAAATTCGCTCTTGATATTGCGGAAGAAGAATGGGATAGTATTATCGATTTGAACTTAAAATCTTTATTCTTTTGTTCCCAATCAGTTGCTAAAGTTATGAAGGAACATGCTTCTGGAAAAATTATTAATATTGCATCTGTAGCAGGAGCAGTTGGAGATATTGGAATTAGTCCTTATACAGCGAGTAAAGGGGCAGTAATTAATTTAACCAAATCATTAGCGTTGGAATGGGCAAGATATAACATACAGGTAAATGCAATTGGACCAGCTTATATTGAAACAGATATGAATCGTAACGAATTAAGTAATCAAAAGGTACTAGAAAAAATTGTAAACAAAACACCAATGAAAAGATTGGGAACCCCTGAAGAACTTGAAGGGGCACTTCTTTTATTAGCCTCACAAAGTAGCAGTTTTATTACCGGACAGACAATATTTGTTGATGGTGGTTGGTTAGCACAGTAGTTTTGGTTTAATATTTGGCGATACCTCATTTTTGTAGAGGTTGTTGTCCATTTTAAAGTACATTTTTACCTAATAAAGTAATATATAGGTAGTGATACTAAATAAAAAACTAGTTCAGAAGTTGCGAACTAGTTTTTTTGGATTACTTTATGGATTCTTTAATACCTTCACTCATATCATAATCAAAACAAAATTGGTATAATTCAATTATTTCTTCTTCAGTAGGAATTCTTGGATTGTTTGAAGGGCTTCCGCTTGCAATCGCATCTTTCGCCATTTTTCCTACTACTTTGTCTAATTCTTGTTGTTTGATGCCCCATTCCTTCATGTTTGGGATATTCAAATTCAAACAAAGTTTCTTTATTTCTTGTACCACACTATTGGCTATTTCCTTATGAGAATACCCACTTAACTCTGGTTTAATGAACAGGCCAATACTTGCTAACCTCTCAATGCAAGCTGATTGACTATATTCCAAGATTCCCGGTAGCAACATGGCATTGGAAACTCCATGCGGGACATGAAATAAAGCCCCTATTGGTCTGGACATGCCATGAACCAAACAAACAGATGCGTTTGAAAAAGAGATACCAGCCTTTAACGCTCCTAATGACATTTTTTCTCTTGCTTCTAGATTTTGACCATTCTTATATGCTTCTTCTAGATGGTCGTAAATCAATTTGATTGCCGATAAAGCAAGTGTATCTGTAAATGGATGTGAACGTCTTGAAATGTATGCTTCTATGGCGTGAGTTAGGGCATCAATCCCAGTTGCTGAAGTGATATGCTTAGGAGAAGAAAGTGTGAGTTTTGGGTCAACAATTGCTACTTCTGGTATAAACGCAGGTTGTTTAATCATCATTTTTACATCATTGCTTGTATTTGTTATAACTGTCACATCTGTTGCTTCAGAGCCAGTGCCTGCAGTGGTAGGGATTGCAATGAGAGGAATAGCCTTTTTATGAGCGTTTTGATTCCCCATAAAGTCACTAATCTCTCCTCCATTTGTAGCAATGACGGCGATAGCTTTTCCAGTATCAATACAGCTCCCTCCACCTAATGCAATAATGACATCACAATTGTTTTGTTTAAGTATCTCGAGTGCTTCATTTACAAAAAGATCAGTCGGTTCGGAATCAATGCTTAAATAGGTTGAATAGGTTATCTTTTCTTTAGTTAACATCATTTTGCATTCATCCACATATCCAAGACTCTCCATAACCTTGTCACTGATGATAAGAGCCCTGGTTCCTAGTTTCCTAGTTTCAATCCCTACTTGTTTAAAAGAATCATACCCATAAAAAATCGCTTTAGGCATATGGACACTTGAGATTGAATTCATCACTTTCCCTCCCTAGTTACAATCAACTTTTATCTTCTGCTTGCTAGAATGGTTGGACTAAATTGAACGTCCTAAAATATTGATTTCACTTATTACTTTATTCAACGATTTATTAGTAAAGACTACCAGTGTTCAAAAACATCTGTGACAACCTAACAAAATAAAAAACCTAGCATCTATGTGGATACTAGGTTTAATTACAAGCCATTATATTATTTTTGCGCTACAAGACGGCTGAAAATCTGGTCATCATTACGTATTTCTGGTGAAGGAAATGCCTTTTTGCTATGTCCTAAACCTAGTTCAAGAAATACTTCACAGTACTTATACATCACTAAACCAGGATTTATTACAGGTACCGGCAAACGTTCTTTTAAGTATTCATAAGACTGATGCATAGTTGTCGAGCCAAGAACGATGACATCTGCACCATCTTCGTTAATTGCTTTTAGGGCTTCATGCTCAAGCTTTTCAAAGATTATTTCTTCTTTTCCTGCCAATAGTTCAGAAAGATCTGGTCTTGTATGAATGGAACGCAGTGAGGCTAGTTTATGCTGTAATCCATATTCATTTAATGTTTTTTTGTAAAGATGGAACCATTCGTCCCACATTGTGATAACAGAAAATGTATGACCTAGCATACAGGCTACATGAAAGGCGATTTGTCCCGGACCAAACACAGGGATATCCAATCTTGAACGGAGTGCATACAATCCTGAGTCACTAACCGTATCTATACAGACCGCATCAAATCCCTCTTCTTGTGCTTTAAGACCAGCCTCGAAAACAAACATATCCATAAGCATTGTGTCATAATAACTGTCCCCAAGCGCTGCACCATTTTTAACAGATACGAATTCTACATCATATCCAGGTCGAATCAGTTCATCTGGCAACTGTTCTCGACGGTTTTTCACACCATTCTCATCAACAGGGATCGGTACAATAATCTTAATTTTTTTCGTCATCATTAGTACCTTTTATTAACCTAACACGTTTTGGCCGTCACTCATATACACATATACTTCTTTAAACTTTCCGTTCTCGTCTAAATAGAAGAAATTACAGTTTGTTAAAAAGATTTCCGGTCCCCCTTCTGTTGGAATCAATTCAACATTAAATTGGGAAGCTATACGATTATTTTCAACATCGACTACATGCCGGAAATCTTTATGAATCATTTTTGGTTCATAGTTCTTAAATAAATCGAGATACATTTGGCGGATTTCTGTATCTCTTCCTTTATGCACAGAATGTGCTGATTGAATTGTAAAGACTGCATCTTCACGGAAGTTTTCTAAAATTGCTTCAAGATTCCTCCCGTCTACATTTCCAAAATACTTTTCTTCCACCGCTTTTACATAAAACTCTTTCCCTCTTACTTCTGTCTGATTACTCATGTTACTTTCCCTCCCTATTTTTCTTAACATATTTTGTTGATTTGTAGAATTTATAGATGATCTACAAATCCTATTGAAAACAAGTCTATTAAAGACTTGCAACAATCTAAAAAGAGGACTGTGACAATAAGTAGAAACACTAGAATAACGGGATTGTAAATGTAATTTCGAATACTAGAACATTTGGCTTTTTGTTAACAATCAGAAGCTTGTATTGTAGACTTCTTTTTTCAGATTAAATGTATCACTTTGTATACAGTAATTCAACTGAATTTTTTAAATATTTAATCTAATATGATAAAATGAATATAAATTCCCATATTCACTAGGTTTTTAGTCGCTTAATTAAAAACCAACAAACTACTTTAAGACCAGTTTGTATACAATGAGTTCGAGTTACTTAACCAAGTAAGTGGTAAAATTTTTTAATAGAACGAGTTGATTTTACTAGTTTATTAGATAACTTTCTTTTCTTTCAATTCCCTCAAATATACATCACTATACCCAAGCAACTTACCGTAAATCTCTTCGTTATGTTTCCCCATTTTTTCTGGACCTGCATGTTTGATTTGCCCAGGCGTTCGACTTAGCTTCGGAACAACTCCAGGCATCGGAAATTCTCCTAGTTCTGGATGGTCAACCTTTACAATCATCTCTCGTGCTTCATACTGAGGATCTTCCACGATATCTTTTGCCGAATAGATTGGACCTGATGGTACACCTTTCTCACCTAAAATTTGAAGCAAGTCCTTGGAGTTTAGTGTTTTGGTCCATTCTTCTATTAACTTATCTAATTCTGCCATATTGTCGCTTCTTGCATGGTGATTGGAGTATTTCGGGTTATCAAATAGTTCCGGCTGCCCCATCGCCTCACAAAGACGTTTGAACACACCATCAGAATTGGCACCAATCACTACATAGGAACCATCCTTTGACATATAGATATTCGATGGCGCAACACCAGGTAGGATGTTCCCCATCCTCTCACGAACATAACCTGCCAATAAATAGTCTGGGATAATGCTTTCCATAACCGAGAAAACAGATTCATAGATAGCTGTATCAACAACTTGGCCTTTACCAGACTTTCCTCTCTCATGAAGAGCTGTTAAACAACCAATTGTGGCAAACAAAGCCGCCAATGTATCACCGATTGATATTCCAATTCTTGATGGTGCACGATCCGGAAAGCCTGTAACATATCGAAGCCCTCCCATCGCTTCCCCTACACTACCAAACCCTGCACGGCTTTTGTACGGGCCTGTTTGACCATATCCGGATGTTCTCATCATAATAATCCCTGGGTTGATCTCTGAGAGAGTTTCGTAGGATAAATTCCACTTTTCCATCGTGCCTGGTCTAAAATTTTCAATGATAATGTCTGCATCCTTAACGAGATCTCTAAATACTTTTTGACCTTCTTCTACACGTAGATTTAATGTAATAGATTTCTTATTTCTAGATTGAATTGGCCACCAAAGACCATGGTCACCTTTTCGTTGACCCCATTGACGCATCGGATCAGCTTTATCTGGCGGCTCAATTTTTATTACTTCCGCACCAAAGTCTGCAAGGAGGCGACCGGAAAAAGGACCAGCCAGAAGTGTGCCAAGTTCTAAAACGCGTACTCCATCTAAAGGTAATTTTTCATCTTGTTTTGACATAATATTCCCTCCTGAAATTAGTATGTTTTAAGTGTATTCCAAGTAATATCTTTTCTTGTATACAACCACACCTGTTTTACGAGTAATAAACGTGCACTTATCTAGTATTTTCATTTGTTTGTATACAATGAGATAAGTGTGTAAAAAGACAGGATCCCTTTACAAACATTTCGTAAAAGGATGCCTGCAGATGTCCCGAAATGAATGGATTTCTAATTCACTACTTTTTCACGATTACCAAAACTAAAGGCTTCTAACTCTCCTCTTTCTGCTCTTATCTTCGCACGAGTTTCCTCTGTTTTTACGTAATCAATCTCTAATTCATCAGTTAAAACCACACCATAAGATTTCTCAGCTTTTTCCTTTGAAACTAGACCACGTTTCACTTCCAATTGTACTTTCTCAGCTTCACGTTCAAGCGGATCTCCCCAGCCTCCGCTGCCTCCAGTTATAAATAAGATTTGGTCGCCTTTTTCCACGACGACATTATCTATCTTTGAAGCTAGTGGAATTTTCACACCATTTTTCTTAATTAGTACCTTTGATGAGGATGATCCTGGTTCACCGCCATTAATTCCCCACGGTTGGAGTTTTGAACGATCGTCATGGATGGAAACCGTTCCATCAGCTAGACAAGTATATAGTTTTTCATTACAGTTCCCACCGCGATGTAATCCAGCACCACCTGAATCCGTTCCCGTTTTATAAGAATTCACCATTAAAGGATAATAAGTCTCTAGGTATTCTGTTGGGATATTAACGAATGCTGGCCACCAAGAATGACCATCTAATCCATCACCGATTGGTCTGCCTGGAAGTCCTCCATACATGACTTCCATTAGATTGAAATAACGTCCTTCTTCATCATATCCAGAGTAGATGAAATATGGACTTGTTCCATATCCTGCTGCTGGGCTGTTTTCTGGAGTATTAAGGGAAAGTGCACCACTTAATACATCAAACAAACGACTAAGTGCATGTGTCCGACAACCTAATGCCGCAGGTGCCTTTGGTCTCATTAAGCAGCCTTCAGGTGTTTCTATATGAAGAACATCGTAGAAACCATCGTTAAAATTAATAGCTGGGTCAAATACCGAGATTAGAAAGGACCCGATAAACATCTTAAACATTGGCTCACTAAGGTAATAATTGATTGGACCAGGTGATTGTTTGTCTGTTCCAGTCCAATCAAAATAAGCATTATCACCTTCACGCCAAATGGTAAGCTTCATTTTAAACGGACCATTTCCTAGTCCATCGTCGTCAATATAATCTTCAAATGATACTTTTTCAGTTGGAAGGAAGTTTTGAATAAGCTGACGCATCATAATATTTGTACGTGCTAACAAGGCATCAAGTGCAGATAAATAATCCTCAACACCAAATCGATCACAAAGTTCTTTCACCCGTTTCTCCGCTGTACGACATGAAGCCACAATCGCCATTAGATCACTATAGTTTTCCATTGGCGTTCTTGTATTTGCTTTTACAATTTTAATAATAGCTTCGTTTAATACACCCTTATCAAATAACTTAACGGGCGGGAATCGAATCCCCTCTCCATAGATGGTGGTGGCTGTTACTGGCATACTTGAAGGAACGGGTCCACCCACATCCATTACGTGCCCAAACATCGATGAATAACCTACTAATTCACCTTTATTAAAGATAGGTAAAATAATCATCCAGTCATTCACATGCGATATAGAGCCACCACAGCTATATGGATCACTTACAAAAATAACATCTCCTTCAAAAATACCTTCCGGGAACTGATTAACTACTTCAGGCACATGTGAACCAAAATTCCCAACCACCATTCTTCCTTCTGGGTCCGTGATCATCGGAAAACAATCGTGTTGTTCACGAATGACAGGAGACATTGCAGAGCGGAATAGTGTTACATCCATCTCTTCCTTAATATTCTTAAGAGCATTTTCAATAATATCAACTGTAATTGAATCAATCTTCGCCATAGACTTATACCTCCTCTTTAATTAAAAGATTCATATGTTCATCGACTTCAGCGATATTTCCAGGTAAAACTAAGGTCGTGCTGTCCTTTTGGGTGACGATTGCAGGTCCGAAAATTTTATTATTTCGTTTTAATAGATTTCTGTCATAAATTGGAGTCTTCACAAATTGGCCATCAAAATACGCTTGATGATCTCGATCAATAATTGCATGGGTAGCGTCTTCATCTCCTGCTTCATTAATAGGAAGTTCCGGTGAACTTACTTTACCAATCGCAACCGCACGAATATTTACAATTTCCACTTCTGTTTCCATCTTAAATCCATATGTTTGTTCGTGAATTTGATCGAATCTATTTTTAATAGATACTAACCCACTTTCCATAATCTTACTTATCTGAATATCGATAGGTATTTCATGACCTTGGCGATAATAACGAACATCAACCTCATATTTAATCGTTCTATCTGATTCTGCAACACTCTCTTGACCTAGCCAGTCATTACACTCATCACCTAGAGCAGTAAGCTCTGATACGAGTGTTTGCGAATCTAACTGATCTAAAGTATGAATGAATGTCTTTGAGTATTCATTACGAATGACAGATTGTAAAAACCCTAATGCTGAAAGTACTCCAGGTGTCGGAGGTATGATAACCGGAAAACTTCCGGACAATTTACCGATTGCATTTGCATGTAAAGGACCCGCTCCACCTAAGGCTAACACTGAAAATTCTCTTGGATCATAGCCCTTTTCTACAGACACAACGCGAGTAGCACCGTACATATTTTCATTTACAATATCATAGATGCCTTTTGCGGCTTTATATATATCTATGTTTAGTTTTTCAGCTATTTTTCTAATCGCAGCCTTTGCATTATCAACATTTAATTTGATTTCGCCACCTACTAAACTTGGTGGTAAATAACCCAAGACGACGTTTGCATCTGTAACGGTTGGTTCTTCTCCACCACGATCATAACAAGCTGGTCCAGGTTCAGAACCCGCACTTTGTGGGCCGACACGTAAGGCTCCTGTTAATGGAACATGGGCGATCGAACCACCTCCCGCTCCAATACTTACTACTTCTAAGGATGGAGCTTTCACTGGGAATACACCGACTTTTGTCTCTCTTGAGACTCTTGGATTTCCGTCATAGGTTAAGGAAACATCTGTAGAGGTTCCTCCCATATCAAAGGAAATAACATTTCTGTAACCTGTTTGTACCCCAATCATTGCCGATGCCGTTACTCCACCAGAAGGTCCAGAAAGCATTGTATGTACTGGTCGTGAAGATGCCGCAGGAACACTCATTAAACCGCCATCAGAACGAACGATGCTAACACGGCTATTAATATCCTCTGCTTGAATTTTTGTTAAAATATTATTGAGATAACGCTGCATCGGAGGACGAACGTACGAATTCATAACCGTTGTTAATGTTCTTTCATATTCTCTAAACTCAGGTAAAATATCATGTGAAATTGTAACAGGTATAGTAGGATTAATTGACTCCGCAATTTCTTTTATTTGAAGTTCGTGTAGTGGGTTGGCATATGAGTTTAATAGACTAATTGTTAAACTCTCTACACCTTGTTCATAGAGGTCAGAAATTTTGTTGTGTATATCTTCAACATCTAATTCTGTATAGACGTCACCAGTTGCAGTCATTCTTTCTTTTGCTCCGCGCGTATAGATTAAATCTGCTAGAGGTTCTGGTTTTAAGAAACCCATCCAAGCACTGATTGGAGCTGGTGTCCATGAGCGAGCAACATGCAAAATTTGTTCAAAGCCTTCAGTTGTGATTAATCCTACCTTTGAACCTTTTCCTTCCAAAACCGCATTAGTTGCTACTGTTGTACCGTGAATAATAGAGCGAATTTCAGAGATATCAACATTGCATTCCTCACAAACCTTTTTTATACCATTCATTAGACCAATAGATTGATCTTGTGTTGTAGAAGGCGTCTTTGTACCATAAATCTCACCAGTTTCTTCATTTTGTAGGACAATATCTGTAAATGTTCCTCCTACGTCTACTGCGACTCTATACATGACTCATATCCCCTCTCACATTTATTAAATAGTTTTTAACAGACTCAATGCTGACAACGTCCCCGTATTTAGTTTGTATATCATATAGATTCGCTTCATGCGCACTTTGGGATCGGTCACCAACACACTCCTCCGGGATAACCACACGATAACCATGTTGAAGAGCATCCACAGCAGTTGCTCGTACACATCCAGAAGTCGTACAACCCGTTATAATGGTAGTATCTACATTCTCACTGGCTAAAATTGAAGCTAAATTTGTACCAAAAAAAGAACTTGCAAACTTCTTTACAATGAGTGGTTCTTCGTTCTCCCTCCTTCCAAGTCTCTCATCAATTTCAGTCCATTTACTGCCCTGGGTTAATACCTTTAATGCAGGTACTTTTTCTACAAAATAAGCACCATCCTTGAAATGTGGTTCATAGCAGACTGTTGTAAAAATGACCGGAATCTTATTTCCTCTTGCAATATCTAGCAGCCCTTTCGTAGCGTTTACTTCGTTATCTAAGTCAGATCCAAGAGCACACTCTACACTTGTAAACCCTTTCATAAAATCAACCACAATAATAACAGGTTTACTTCCCATTCCTGATGGTTTTCCAAATCCATTAAAATGCTCTTTTCGCAATATTATCCCCCTTTCAATTCTTAAACTACAAATATCTTATCACCATTGTATACAAAGTATCAATAGAATTTTCTGATAATACTAAAAAATAAATTATATAGCCGTTTTTCTATCACAAATCGACCTTTTTGTATCCTTTTTACAGCAGATGTTTAATTATCTGAATCTTCCATTGATTCCGAATGTCATTTTGTATACAATGGATATGAGGTGTTTTAAATGGATCCATTAACATATATCAAAGACGCAATCATTACAGGAAAATACGAACCTGGAAAAAGATTGACTGAAGAATTTTTAGCAAAAGAATTAAATATAAGTAGAACACCCATCCGTGAAGCTATTAAACAACTAGAATCAGATGGATTGATTACCCCATTAAAAAGGGGTGTAATTGTCCGCAACTTTACCAAAAAGGATATACAACAAATCTATGATTTACGAGCATTATTAGAAAGCTATGCGGCTAGTCAGGCTGCGTATTATCGAAATGATATGGATATCAAGAAAATGATCGGTGCTAATAACAGGTATGGAGAGATTATTAATAAACAAGAAGGTAAATCTGGTATTTCAAGTGTATATGAGATTGTGAAGGTGAACCAAGAATTTCACGAAGCTATTTTAACAGCATCGCGAAATGAACATCTCCGTTTTCATATGTCAAAGGTCGTTGTTGTACCTTTAGTGTTTCGCTCATTTTACTGGTACGACTCTGATGAAATGAAACGTTCTCTTGAAGTCCATAAAACAATTTTGCAAGCGATTCAAAATCAAGAATCTGAACGGGCAAAAATTGCCATGCAAGAACATATTTATCTTGGTAGGGATCATGTGTTAAAGCATTTAGATGATATAAAAGAAGAATTGTTGAAAGGAGAAACATATGATTGAAATCGTTGAAGTCGGTCCTCGTGATGGACTCCAGAATGAAAAAAAATTATTAACAACCAATCAAAAGGTACAACTTATTGAAAAGCTCATTAAAAGTGGAATTCGAACAATTGAGGCAGTTTCCTTTGTAAATCCAAAAGTAGTACCACAGATGGCAGATGCGGAAGAAGTCATGAAGCAAGTACCAAGGGTCGATGGTGTTAGTTATGCAGGTCTTGTACTAAGCCGGTCAGGACTTGAACGAGCACTTAATACGAATGTCGATGCCCTCCATATTGTCACGGCTACAAGCGATGAGTTTAACGTAAGAAATGCGAGAAGAACTGTAGCCCAATCTGTTGAAGAGTTGGTAAAAGTCATCTCTGAAGGAGCGACATCAAATAAAACAATTGTTGGTGTTTTGGGAACGGCGTTTGGCTGTCCTTTTTCTGGAGAAGTACCTGTGGCAAATTTATTAAAGGTTGCAGAGGCTTTTGTTTCTGCAGGTGCTAAGGGTATTACCTTGGCTGATACTACAGGACTAGCAAACCCATCCCAAGTTATTGACGTGGTCAAGACGTTTAAAGAAGAATTCAAAAATGAAATTGATCTTGGACTACATTTTCATAACACGAGAGGCCTCGGACTTGCGAATGTTTTTGCAGGCTACCAGGCTGGAGTCCGTCGTTTTGATTCGTCAATTGCTGGACTTGGAGGCTGTCCTTTTGCTCCTAAAGCTGTTGGTAATGTATGTACGGAAGATATGGTTAATATGTTCGAAAGAATGGGCGTCCAGACGAATACAAATCTGGAAGAATTAATTCAGACTGCAAAATATATGGAACAACAGATGGAACGTCCACTTGATGGCATGATAATGAAGGCTGGTATTGCGTAGCAAATTAGGTTGGATAAAAAACTAGTTCAGAAGCAAGTGAACTAGTTTTTTATCTATTTATTAATTTGTGCACCGTTGGTATATCCGCTGGAGCCCAATCCAAGCTGGACAGTTCTACGGGTGTCAGCCATTGTAGAGCCACATGTTCTGTCAGTGTCGGTGCTCCTTCTATTAATTTACAGGAATAGGTGGATAAATGAACAATACCAAAATCATATTCATGGGCGGTTTCATCAATCTGTGAACCGACCTCGATTTCACATAACAGTTCTTCTTTTATTTCACGTTGAAGTGCTTCCTCGGGTGATTCACCTTTTTCGATTTTCCCGCCTGGGAATTCCCACTTTAACGGTAATATGTTTTTTGGTCCTCTTTGGACACATAGAATTTTATCATGTTTTATGATAACGGCTCCTACCACATAGATATGTTTAGGCATGATTGATTTCCTCCTATTTACCAATCAAAATCTTCTGGGTAATCGTCCTTTATAGGTCGTATTTCAGTCATAGAGCAATTATATTCTCTCGCAGCTTCTAGTACTTCAGTCCTTACTCTCTGATAGTCGTCTCCTTTTTCAGCGATTCGTTTTACCATGACGGTAAGGTTCTTCTCACGTTTTTCTTTTGTCATCCTAATAAATTTACCGTTAAGCTTGTCTACGTATTGAGTGGCATATGATCCAAACGAACTGAAATTATCATTCATTAACCTTAAGATTCGGCCATGCGATGTTTCAGGTATCGAATTCAAGAGATGAGTTGCAATGGCAGCTTGAAAGCTCCGAACCGATGCAATGGAAGAATCCCAGATGGCGCGATGATCAAGTGTTTCATAGTAATTATCTTTTGAAACCTTTCTGGCATAGAGTTTAACAAAATCATTTAATGCCATCGTTACAAACAACAGCTCTGGCCAAAGCACATTAAAACCTAAATACACATTTTTGCTCGTTGCGATAAGTGAGTGATATTTCATCATATCTGTTGTTATGCCATTATCTATTAAAACGATGTCTCTATCACCCATTATTGAATGGCGGATATCATAGCATATTCCTAACACACGAATACGCGCACTTTCATAAGAAGGGTATTCTCCCTCCTCGCCTACAATCGCATGTAGAGAGTCGTACAATTTATCAAAATCAAAATGGTCCCCATATACTGCAACGCCTGTAAAATTCGGGGTATTTTCAAGATATATCATTCTAGCTACCTCATTTACTGTTGGAATATCCTTTTATCATAACGTACAGTTGGTCGATGAACAACCTGAAAACATAAAAAAGGTGCACCGTTAGGCACACCTTCATAGTTAAGTTTTCTTACTGTTTATTATTCCATGCCGATTGCATTTTTGACTTGGCCTGCTAAAGTGATAACCTGTGTCCCGTAAATAATTTGTAGTGAGTTTCCATTTCGAACAACACCTTGTGCTCCTAGTTCATTCACCCATTTTTCATCATTATCAACAGCTTTAGCGTCTTTGACTTCAACTCGTAATCGAGTGGCACAATTTGTGATATTGTCAATATTGTCGATACCACCAAGTGCTTTTATGATTCCTGAGATCTGATCATCTTTTTCTAGTTCTTTTAATTGTTTGTAGTCCTTTTTTGTGAACAGTTTAATCATACTTTCTTTATCTTCACGACCAGGCGTTTTAATATTAAATTTCAAAATTGCCCAACGGAAGCTATAATAGTATGCTGCAAAATAAGCTGGTATTAGGAATAACAAGGATAATGCATTAACCTTTTCAGTTTGTAGCAGGTTAGGGAACATATCACGAACAGCTGTACCTATAATTGAAACGTTTAGTGCTTCTGTAATCACATAAGATAATCCGGATAAAGGAACATGAATTATGAAATATAGTAATGGTTGTACAAATAAGAATGTATACTCGATTGGCTCTGTTACACCAATTAATACAGCTGTTGAAACAGCAGGGATTAATAAACTAGCTACCTTCTTGCGATTTTCCTTTTTAGCAGTCATATACATCGCTAATGCTGCACCTGGAAGTCCACCGAAATGGAACAAAATTCTTCCTGTCGTAAAGTTACGAACAATATACTCAGATTCATTAGGTGACCCCATTTGTGCAAGCATGATATTACGAACTCCTTCATATACTGTTCCGTCAACTAACATTGTCCCACCAACTTTTGTATATTCGATTGGGAACGCAATTAGATGGTGAATCCCTAGAGGAAGAAGCGCTCTATCCGCTGCACCAAAGACAAAAGTACCAATTAATCCGCTTGTCGTAATAAAATTACTTAAGCTAGAAAGCCCCATACCGATTACTGGCCACACGTAATACATGATAATTCCTACTGGTAAAACCACAATAAATGCCATAATCTGTACGAAACGTGGACCTGCGAAGAATGATAAAGCGTTTGGTAATTGCTTTTCACAATATTTATTATGGATAAGACTTGCAACAATACCTGCAATTATCCCTGAGAAGATTCCCATATTATAACTAAATATGCCTAATACATGACCAAATAAAGAATTGTAATTTTTTGCATCCTGCTCCGAATAACCATTTTGCATTAAAGCATCAATTGTGGTAGTTTCAGGTGTTAAATTGTTGATTGATAACATCGTATTAATAATTGTATTGATTCCAAGAAAAAGAACAACCCCTGCCATGGCAGCCCATCCTTTTTCCTTTTTCGATAGTCCATAGGCAATCCCTACCGCAAAGAATACAGGTAAGAATCTCATAACCATGAATCCTAAGCTATTAATGATAGTAAAGAAATCATGTAAGAAATTTCCTTCTTTAATAAGCCACCCTAAATGAAGTGCATTTACGTTTTCAATATTAGCAAAAGCGGCACCAATCCCAATAAATACCCCGGCT
Organism: Bacillus sp. JJ1533; assembly: GCF_036965045.1. Taxonomy (NCBI): domain Bacteria; kingdom Bacillati; phylum Bacillota; class Bacilli; order Caryophanales; family Bacillaceae; genus Bacillus; species Bacillus sp. JJ1533. The sequence goes on from NZ_JBALOV010000053.1 coordinate 15,241, forward strand.
ACAACAAGTAATATAATTGGAATCATCATTGAACCAGCAAAGACTTGAATTCGTTCTTTCATCTTTATCTCCCCCGTTTAAATAAAAATGGAATTGTCTTGATGATTTAACTTGTTGCTAATAGTCGTATTGCCTCACAATAAATAATGATTGCTTTATACAATGTTTCAATTCTGATTTTTTCATTAGGCTTATGGGTATTAGGATTATCGCCATCAAACGTTGGGCCAAAAGCAACACAATTCGTTAAGGCTCTAGAGTACGATATTCCCCCTTTTGTCATCACTTCTGCTTTCTTACCAGTAACATTCCGATAAGCTTCACTTAAATTTCTAATAAGGGTTGAGTCAGGATCCACATATAAAGGTTCTATTTTTTTATGAATCCTTAGAGATACATCGTGGTAACGCTCAATTTCTTTAAAATGTTCACTCACATCTACAATTGATTTCAATTTCGGATGTCTATAGTCAAATCCAATCTCAAATTCCTTGCCATCAAACGTAATAAAGGTAATACCAAAGGTTGAATGACCCATTTCTTCAGTTTCATAAAAAAGACCAATTTTTTTCCCGTAAACGTCATCAAGTAGCAAATTTTTAAAAAATCTTTGAAAACCACTAATATTCGTAAGGTCCTTACCAAGGCTAAGGAGATCTTTTCCGAATGCAAAGAAAATATTGTCTCCTTTATGCGGATTTCTTGATAAGAGTTTTTCACCCTCGTAGTAAGCGGTTACATTTCGGCCATTAATATTTATCTCTGAAGCTCCGACTAAAGAAGTTGATAATTTTTCAGGATTGTTGCTTCGAATAACAACTTTGATTCTTTCGCAGATAAACCCCCATTGTCTTTCTGTCACAATCGATACTAACTCATGGATTCCAGTTTCAGAAGAAAGATTGTCACTCTTTAAAAATATAGAACCCTGAACGACTCCTTTTTCCCCATTTACAATTGGAAAATCTCCATCAGGTGAAAAAGCCATTGTTGGTTGTGGATTGTGTTTAAAATAGTAGTTCATACACTCCCAGCTAGTTTCTTCTGCTCCTCCTATAATAAGGCGGATTTTTCTGTTAAAAGATATTCCTAAGTCTCTTAAAATTTTCATTGCATAGAAAGCTGCAAGAGCAGGTGCTTTATCATCGTTGACTCCTCTTCCGTACAATTCTCCATTAAACTCTGTTAAAATAAATGGGTCAAAGATCCACTCTTCGCGATTTCCTTCAGGCACAACATCTAAATGTGCCAATATTCCAACAATTTCTTCACCACTACCTTGATCTATATGCATTGCGTAGCCATCAAAATCTGTGACCTCGAACGAATCTCTTCTTGCGATTTCTTGCATTTTATCAAAAACTTCGCGGATACCTTTTCCAAAAGGAGAACCTTTACCAGACGTCTGTTCATCTAATACAGATCGAATCGCAACTAATTCTGCCAAATCCTTAAACAACTCTTCTTCATACTGTTGTAACTTTTCGTAGTATGAAAATATTATATTGTTTGCTGGAATCACCTCCATATTCATATAAAACAACTCTTCATATCTTTTTCAAATTGTATGGCACCTGCATTTGTTAACGGATGCTTGAAACTATCTTCTATCAATTGATAAGGGGCTGCAATATAGTCTGCATCCTGTGCAACTCGTTGGAGTTGATATTTAGTGCGAATGCTTGCTGCAACGACCTTCACATGGTATTCTTTCTTTTTTATGATGGTTGAAACATCTTTAACAAATTCCAACCCATCTACTCCCAATTCTTCATTTCTAGCAACAAAGAGGAATAAGTAGGATACACCCGCATTGACCGATAATAGTGCTTGATTGACATCAAACACAAGTGTCATGGCAGTCTTAATTCCTTTTTTCTTTAATACATTCGCTACCTTTAAACTTTGTGGTGAATAATTTAATTTGATGATTATCGCATTCGAGATTTCTGTGATTTTTTCGGCTTGGTATAGCATATCCTCCACACTGTCTCCGACTACTTCAGCAGTTAGTAAACAATCTTTTTGACTGTTTCTTGTTAAAAACTCATAAAAATTGACATTCTCCTTTGAATAAAGGGAGGGATTTGCGGTTATACCGCAAATGCCCATCTCTAATGCTTGGTCAATTTCTATTTGATTTGCTGAGTCAATAAGGTACTTCATCCTTTTTCCCCTCAATTCTTTAGAAATTTTCCTTACAAGCTGCTAACTAGGATTTCTTGAAGCTGTTTCGAATTTGTTAATGGAAGATTAAAGACAAGTTTTTCTTTCATTTGGACCAGCTTTTCTTCATCAATTTCAATTCTTGACAATACGTCTGTCAGTCCAATCGCAGTTAGGAAGTTTTTCATCGTTTCAAATGCTTTTTCTTCCAACGAATATTCCTCTTGTGGTAAATAGTCTTTTAACAAACTAAGCAATGTTTGTACTTTTTCTGGTTTTACTAGACTTACATGTTTCATGAAAGATGGATAAACAAACGCTAATGTTTCTCCATGTGCTAGATTAGGGTAATATCCATTGATGATTTCCCCGATTGGATGCGGAGCTTCTGCACCTGCATTCGACAAGCATATGCCTGATAACGTGTCTGCATATGCGAGCTCTTCTCTGTACTTTAGATTTCCAAGATCATTTATAACCTTCGGTAAAACTTGTGCAATCAAGGATATTGACTGCAAGGATAATGTCTCAGTATAAAGTGAGGCTCTCGGATTCAAATAGCTTTCTAGTGCGTGACTCAAGGCATCAAATCCTGTTACTGCAGTGACATGCTTAGGGACAGATACCATTAACTCCGGGTCTACGAAACTCTCTTTTGGAAATAAACTAGAATGAAATATAGTTAGTTTATCGTTGTTTTCTTTATCAGAAATAACAGCTGCTTGTGTTACATGAGAGCCAGTTCCTGAAGTTGTGGTAATCGCTAAAATTGGTAGTGCCTGGATTGTTTCGTCCTTATCGTTAAACGGATCCGAGCATTCGTTAAAACAATAATCCCAAGTAAACTCCGGATTATATCCTCTCAAGGCAACCGCTTTTGCTGTGTCCATGGAAGAACCGCCACCGTAGGCAAGAATGAAGTCTACATTTTCTTCTATTGCAAGCTTTTTCGCTTTATCTACAATAGTAGTAGTGGGATTTGGTTTTACTTGGTCAAAAACGATATAGTCAATATCATTTTTACTTAAACTGTCAGTAATTTCGTTAAAGTGATTCTCCCGTTCTGAATTTCGAATTGGTGTTCGAATGATTAGACCTTTTTTTCCGTAGACTTTTGCACGCTTTCCTATTTCTTTTCGTTTACCGCTACCATAATGAATTCGTACAGGTGAATAAAATGAAAAATCCATTCTTTCTCCCCCTAATATTATTCGCCGAAATACTCAATACTTGCCTTATCAATCGCTTCCCTACAAGCTTTTACTCCTGCAGTAATCCCCTCTGGATATTTGAAAATGCCAGACGATAGAATAATAACGTCAGGTTCAGCTCCGACCATTTCTGCTAAATTATCAGCTCTTAAACCACCATCAACTGCAAGCTCACATTTTGGATTTTTTTCATTGATTAGTTTTCTTGCTCTTTTCACTAAATCAAGTGAAGATCTTCTCCATCCCCAATTATCCTTACCATCTGTTTCGTCTACTCCGTGCACGACAATATGCAAACGGTCAATATCATAAATCGCTTCTTCTACAAATGATAATGGTGTGTAACAGCCAATTGTTAATCCAACCTTCATTCCAAATTCTCTACAATAGTTGATAATATAAGCTAGTGGTGCACCTAGGAATTGCTCAGCAGGGATGATGAGCATATTTGCCCCAGCTGCAGCAATTTTTTCAATAAATAAGCGATCACATTCACGCGTATAAATATGACATTCGATTGGCTTATCTGTTACAGGACGAATTCCTTCAATAATTTGGTGCCCTCCCATTAGCTGCATGTTTCTTAAATCATACATATCAGCTGCATCTGAATGAATGTAGTCAGCTCCAGCATCTGATGCTTCTTTTACAATTGCTGCAATATGACCATAGTTTACGTGAGCAAGTCCCGCTGCGATTTTAATATACTTTTTCATTTACTATTCCTCCTAAGTTTAACTGGTTGTGTTTTTTCTTAATCTATTACTTTTTACAAAAGCTCAAATCCTGCTGTAAAGTGTCTTAATGATGTTATTGGAGCCTCATAAACAAGTTTCATTCCTTTATATTCGTCACGATTTTTATAGATTTCACCAAGTGCATTTGCGATTACATCCATATGGCTGTTGGTATATACTCTTCGTGATAATGCGATCCTCATTGTTTCAATATCTGGCCATATAGGCTCACCAGTCACCGGATTTTTTGAACCAAACGCACATGCCCCAATCTCCACTGCTCTAACTCCAGCTTCTTCATATAGGGCAACTACTAATCTTTGTGATGGGAATTCTGATTGAGGTATATGTGGGAAAAATCTTCTTCCATCTACATATACACCGTGTCCACCTGTCGGTTCAACAATTGGAACACCTTTTTCTAGTAATCTATCACCTAGGTATTTTGCTTGATTAATACGATATTCAAGGTATTGTTCGTCACAACCTTCTTGAAGCCCTACAGCTAGTGCCTCTAAATCACGACCAGCTAATCCACCATATGTAATAAAGCCTTCATGGACAATAGCAAGTTGTTGAGCCTGCTCAAAAATTTCTTTGTTTCTTGTTACAAAAAGTCCACCTATATTTACCATTCCATCTTTCTTTGAACTCATAGTTGCAGTTTCACAGTATGAAAACATTTCTCTCGTAATCTCTTTAATTGATTTATTACGATATCCTTCTTCCCTTTGTTGGATGAAGTAAGCATTTTCTGCTAAACGTGCACTGTCGAGGACAACAGGGATATTATAGTCTTTTGCCAATTGACTTACTTCCCTGATATTTTGCATGGAAACTGGTTGCCCTCCGTTGTTATTACATGTAACTGTAATAATAACAACTGAAATCTGATCGGAGCCTTTTTCTTCTATTAAACACTTCATTTTTTGAACATCAATATTTCCTTTAAACGGGTGGGCTGGGCTTGACGTATCTTTTCCATCATCGATTACATAATCGACTGCCAAGGCACCTAACACCTCAGCATTTCCTCTAAATGTATCAAAGTGCATATTTCCAATCGCGTATTTTCCTTCTCTAGCATAGAGCTTAGCCATAATATAATCTGCTGCTCTTCCTTGGTGCGTTGGTTGAACATAAGGCATACCAAATATATCTTCTACAGATTCTTGTAATTTATAAAAACTTTTTGATCCCGCATAAGATTCATCACCAAGCATAAGTGCGGACCACTGTTCACTGCTCATTGCTGAGGTACCGCTGTCTGTTAAACAATCAATATATACATTTTCTGCTTTAATCTTAAAAACATTATAACCGGCTTCTCTTAACCACTGTTGTCTTTCTTGTTTTGTGTTTTTTTTCACTCTCTCTACCATTTTAATTCTAAAAGGTTCTGCAGTCATAAACTTCATCTCGAGTTCATCCTTTCTCTGAATGGTAATATTTTTTCATCTTGTAAATATTTTATCACGATGAGAAAACGTTTACAATAGTCAAAAAGATTATAATTGTGACAAAAAAATCTCTTTTCTGTAAATATCCAGAAAAGAGATTTCAAAATTATTTTATAGTTTGTTTATATATCGATAAATCGAAGTTTCAGAAGTTTGTAAAACCTTAGCTAATTCTGCCACTGATCCTTTAAGTAAAAAGGTACCCTTCTCATCTAATGTACGAATTAAATCCATTTTTTCATCATGGGATAAACGATCAGGAGGTACATTATATTTTTTCAATGCATCTTGAATCGTATTATTCATTAGGTCTTCGAATGATAAATTAAAGCTTTCATAAAAGTTTTCGCCTTTAAAGGTGAATTGCTCTGAACCGCTAATTAAACGATTTAATGTGGATCGAAGTTCAATTAATTCATCCACCTTATAATTAATAGTCAATATCCCAATTAGCTCGCCTTCTGAATTTTTTATAAAATATGAGGCAGATCTTAATTTATTCCGTTCAGAAGAAAAAGCCCGATAATTCACAATAAATTCTTCTTGTTTAAATAATTCTTGTGAAATAAACCTTTTTTCCATTTCAGGAATAGGGCTTCCTTCCTTTATTCCTGAATTGAATGGATTATAGACAAACTCAATCATTTCTTTTTTTGTATCATATAAGATTAGTTCTGCATCTGTCCCGAGAAATTGACCGAAAAACTTAATTAAAGGTATGTAGCTGCTTAGGTTCTCCATAGATATCTCCCTTCATGTTCTCTATGTTTTATCACGTTTCCTTAAATTGAAAGACATGTTGTAATTTTATATTACCTATAAATGACATTAACTAGCAATATAAAAACTAAAGTTGATACCAGGGTAATCATGATAGAAAGACGTGTCATAATAAAATCTCCTCCCTCATACCTTTTGTAGTAAAAGGAGGGGAAAACATGTTAAACAGAGTGTCAGAACGCTTTTCTCGTGTGATTCAGCGGTATTTGCCAGATGCGTTTGTTATTGCTGTGTTGATGACTTTGTTTGTCTTTGTCTTGGCCATTTTTACGACTCCTGCTGATCCGATGAATTTGTTCCAGTCGTATGGGGATGGTTTTTGGACTTATTTAGCGTTTACGATGCAAATGGTGCTCTTGCTTATGACGGGGATGGTTCTTGCTTCGGTTCCTTTTATCAGGAGAGGGTTGGAAGCGATTTCAGCTAAGGCGAACACGGCAAAGAAAGCCTACCTTTTTACGTTCCTAATCACATCTGCAGCCTACTATATTAACTGGGGATTGGCTGTAATCGTTGGAGCGATTGTGGCTCGTGAGGTGGGAAAACGAAATCAAAATGCCCATTTTCCATTGTTAGTAGCTTGCGCATATGCACCTACTGCACTTTACACGGCTGGACTTTCAAGTTCGATTGGTTTAACGGTTGCAACGGAAAACCATTTCCTTGCCGATGTGATGGGGGTCATTCCAACCTCTGAAACGATTTTTCATCCTGGTACGATTATTATCCTTTTAACTCTCGTTATTACGATGCCTATTTTTATTCTACTAATGGCCCCAACAAAGAACATCATCCCATATACCCCAAAGGAAAAAGAAAGACATACTGCTGAAACGGAAAGTCAGGATTCAAAAACACCTGCTACTATTTTAGAGAACACCCCAGTACTCGGAATTCTAATCGGACTCGTTGGAGTTATTTATACGGTTCTACAATTTGCAAACGGAACGGATATTAATTTAAATCTCATTAATATCCTGTTTTTATCCTTGGGTTTAATTTTTCACCGTTCCCTTAGTCAGTACGGTAAAGCATTTCAGGAAGCAGCTGGTTCTATTTCACCGATCATTCTTCAATTTCCGTTTTATGCGGGAATCATTGCACTTCTTGGAAGCTCAGGGCTTGCGGATCTCATTATTAAAGGGATGACTTCCGTTTCAAGTACGGAGTCATTCGGGGTCTTTACGTATTGGACTGCTGGAGTTGTCAATATGCTTGCCCCATCTGGAGGTGGCCAATGGGCCCTTCAAGGACCGCTTTCAGTCCCGGCTGGGATGGAGCTAGGAGTCAATCCCGGTGTTATTGCCATGGTTGTCGGTTGGGGAGATGCCTGGACGAACCTCATTCAACCGTTCTGGGCACTGCCAATCTTAAGTATCGTCGGACTTCATATTCGTCATATTATGGGCTATTGTATCCTGCTCGCCATTTGGATTGGGATAGTAAGCTCGATTTTGATTTATTTTGTGTATTAATAAAGTAAGTATCCGCCCGTATAATGGGCGGATATGTTTTTGCCCTATAAAAGGGTCCATACCAACGAAGTCCCAGAATTGACCTCAACCATTTCCTGCTTAGAAAATCAAATTACCATCACTTTGCTACAAACCATCTTGGCCCGCCTTCTCTACTGGAAGTATTTTCCTCACAGGAGAATTGTCCTGGTTGCATCATTATTCATCGTAAAACATGAGATTAGGCCTAGTTTTTTCTAAGGACAAGTTCACTTATCGGAATTTTCAAAATGATATAAAATTTAGCATGATACTATTAATCTAGTAAAGGGAGGAAACTCATGAAAAAACTAGTTATCTCGCTTGGACTTACCACAACTCTCGCATTCGGAGCCATTGCAACACCTGAAGTATTCGCAAAACCGGTAGAAGTAACCCAATCTCAGAAGGAGAAGTTCTTTGATCACAAGGTGATTAATCAACTTAATGTAGACAATATTTATAACAATATTGCCTACCTTTCTGAAACACCACGCGTCGCGGGGACTGATGCAGAACACAATGCTGTTCAATACATAAAAGAACAGTTCGAATCCTACGGCTATGAAACTGAAATTCAACCGTTTACCTTCTATGGCTATACTCCTCCAAGTTCAATCGAACTTTCAGTAAATGGCTATGACGGGACCCTCCACCCAAGTTCCTTTACATACACTGTAAATGGACAAATATCCGGTGAACTTGTCTACGCTGGATTAGGGACGGTTGCAGAACTTCAAGACACTGACCTTACTGGTAAAATTGCTCTTATTAAACGTGGCGAGATCTCGTTTGCAGAGAAAGTGTTGAATGCTGCTGAAAAAGGAGCTGCAGGAGTCATTATTTTCAACAATACTTCAGGGGCTTTAAATGGGACTCTTGGAAAAGCGAATGATAACTATGTGCCTGCTGTTGCGTTAACGAAAGCAGAAGGTGATGCACTTTATGAGGCACTAGCAAGTGGAGAAGTTCTTCATACTTCCCTTCAGGTTGAAGGTGCAAGAGCAGGTGAAAGTATTTCTCATAATGTAATCGCAACAAAGAAACCAACGAATAAGAATAAAGATACAAATGATGTAATTGTCGTTGGTGCGCACCACGATTCCGTAGCTGGTGCACCTGGAGCAAACGACGATGCATCGGGAACAGCTATGACACTTGAGTTAGCCCGTGCATTTAAAAACATTCCTACAGATACGGAAATTCGTTTCATAACATTTGGTGCTGAGGAGCTTGGTCTACTTGGCTCTGCACATTATGTAGCAAACTTACCTGAAGACGAACTCAATCGTATTATTGCAAACTTTAATTTAGATATGGTAGGAAGTCGTGATGCTGGTAATTTAACAATGGCTACACTTGATGGGAAACCAAATCTAGTAACTGAGCTTGCCCAAGCATCAAGTACAAGACTGAATGGGGAGCCTACTCCATTTTATGCTGGTGGTAGAAGTGACCATGTTCCATTTGCAGAAGCTGGAATCCCAGCTGCACTATTCATTCACAGTCCATCAGAGCCTTGGTATCATACACCAGAAGACTCACTTGACAAAATAAGTAAAGAAAAACTTCAAGATGTTGCTGAAATCGTAGGTTCTGCCATCTATGATCAAGCTCGTTTTGACAATATGGGACCAAAACCTAAAAAAGGACCTGAAGTTAAAGCAGACCCAGAATTATATCATGAGCAATCCTTAAAGTAAGAAAGCGATAACCAAGCTGTTATCCGTCTAAAGAAAAAGCTGTGACAATTCTAAAAAAATAGATTGTCACAGCTTTTACAATTATATTTGAGCAATGTTTTATTCACCCAATTGCTGAATTTGATCAATTGTATTAGTTACGTTTTGTAACGTTTGAAAAACTTCGCTATTTTCAAAAAGAGCTGGATCTATTTGTCCATTCTCGATATTATCTAATAAAAGGCTGATGCCTGCTTCTGCTTGTTGATTGTGATCAACAATTTGCTGATGAAGGTCTTCAGCCATGCCTGGTGGCTGTAGCTCATTGAAAGTGACCATGTCATCCTGCATTTCCGTAAGCATTGTCTCTAGATCGGCTCTAGCCTGCTCATCCGTAACAGCCTGTTCTGCTAGAGTTGGAGCCTCATTGATAAAAGTACTCACCTCATTGACATAATCCGTTGCCTCATTCACATAGGTTAACGTATTATTTACATCATCAAGGACGGAACAAGCTCCAAGAAAAAGCAATCCAATCAGAGAAAAGGCTAAAAATCGTTTCTTCAAAAAATCCCCTCCGTTTTGCGGCATACTTTATATACGAACCAAAACGCAAAAGGTTTCATTGAAACTTCTCGGAGCCCAATAACATAGCCTCAATTACTAAAAATGATATGAATCATCATAGAGCATCACGTGCTTGCGATTCCCAATTCCATGCCCTTTTACATCCCAAAATGGTAGAAAGTCAACCTTAATATGGTCAATAATAAATGGTTCTTCCACCAAGTTATGATGAACATCATCTTCCCTCTCCGAACCACTGTACTCGACGGCAATATCCAAATCACTTTCCTCCTCAACATATCCGCTAATCCTGCTACCAATAATGGCTACCTTTTTTACTTCTATATCAAGAACTTCCAGTGATTTGTTAATATGGAACATAATGATTGCTGCAAGTTCATCCTTGGAATAATGGCTTAACCCATAAACTTCTAACGTATCCAGAATGACACCTCAATTCTTGCTTTTCAATAGTGTATTTCTTTTTACTATTATGTGTGTCCCGTTCTGGCAGAAATTAAAACAAAGTGATATATACCTATAATTCTTGAAGCTCATTCACTGTGACAAATGTATAGCCCTCTTTTTTAAGCGTTTGGATAATCCCCTCCATTTCTTGGAGGACTTTATCACTATCCTCATACATGGGATGCATCAGGATGATGGATCCAGGGGTTATTTTTTCTTTGACATACTGGATTCTGTCTTTTGTTTCGGTGTAGAAGGTATCTGGTTCAATATTCATGGTGATTGTGTCTTTCTTTTGCTTATACAAATAATAAGGTAATCCGACAAGCTTTTTGCTGTTTGGTGGGCGGAAGTCAATCTCCCCTTCACCCTGCTTCTCGGATCAGTTCATCTGCTTTTTCGATTTCTTCTTTAATAAAAGATGGCGATTTGAAAATCATGCGGTGATGAGAGTATGTATGATTTCCAACCTGATGCCCCGCTTCCACGATTTTCTTTGCCGCTTCCGGATGGTTCTCGATATCTTGTCCAATTAAAAAGAAGGTTGCTTTCACCTCAAATTTTTCCAATAGCGGCAGGATTTCGTTCACATGTTCAGATGTGCCATCATCGAAAGTAAGAGCAACCACCTTTTGATCCGTTTCAACTTGCTGTGTGAGTCCTCCAAATAATTGATATGACCTTGCATTCATTAACTTGTAAGTCCCAAATAAGACAAGAAAAATAAGAAAAATAATTGCACAACTTACCACTAATTTCTTTTTCATAATTTGCTTCCTTTTCATTTTATTGAACTTCTATTATAGTAAAATAAACAGCATAATATAAACCAAAATTTGGAATAGGTGATATATATGTTCAAAAAGTTTGTAAAATCGTTTGTTGAAAAAGGCAATGTGATTCGATTTGAGTTAGATGAGTGGTACAAATGGTACAAGGAACCGGAGAAGTTTCATGAGGCAGTTGTTGATTACCTAACCGAGGAAGGGAAAATTGTTGAAACTCTATCCATCGTAAAAAACATAACAAGCAATAAAGTTTCGGAGTTGCTCATTGATGGAGTGAAATATGAACTGACGGTTCTCTCTGGAAATGTAGGGGCAACTGTGCAAACGGTTGTATTAAGGAGTATCGATTAAGAAGGGATACTGGAGTGTCCTTGCTTTTTTTCAGGAACTGAACCTAAAAAAGAAGCATACCGAATTCGGCATGCCTCTTTGTTGTTAATGGCTATTAAGCTTTTCTAACGTTAGATGCTTGTGGACCACGTTGTCCTTGTTCAACATCAAATGTTACACTTTGACCTTCGTCTAAAGATTTGAAGCCTTCGCCTTGGATTGCTGAGAAGTGTACGAATACATCGTCTCCACCTTCGCGCTCGATGAATCCAAAACCTTTTTCTGCATTAAACCACTTAACTTTACCTTGTTCCATATTAATTTGCCTCCTAGTGTGACCATCCACACATGTGTTACTATCTTGTTCAAATACCTTAGACGAAAAACAAAATTACATTCTTAATCTGAAAAAGAACAAAGATAATTCTTCTTAAGAATAACAGATGTTATCCTAAATAGCAAATAATAATTTAGGTAAAACAAAAATGCCTCCTTTTGGACTACAGGGACGGGTGCTTGTGGCTTCAATTTTTTAGAAACCACAAGAACCGTCACAGGTTCCTAATATACTCTAAATGAAGTAGAAGCTGTGCTGCTCGAATATCCGCTCTTTGATGCAGTTGCATCCAATCTATAGGTTCCCGTTGCTGTTGAATAGGTTGTGCCGATTGACCAAGTAGCTACACCCGATGAGTTTGTTGTTGCCGAAGATGTAACTGTTGTGCCATTTGGTCGTGTAATTTTGAAGTTTACGGTTGCATTGGCAACGGCCGCCCCATTCGAATCTTTTACGGTACTTGTCACATAAACTGTTTCCCCACGATAATAATAACTGTAATTCGTTGATACGGTAGTGACGGTTTCCGTCGAGGATGGTGGTGGAGGTGTTGTTCCTCCTCCAGATGCGGCAACAACTGCTGCATGAGCATCCACAATTCCATAACCGTATTGGGTAAAGCTACCAGCCGCTTGGGCTGTATCGCGTAAAATTTGTCTAGCTTGTGAGACTGAAATGTTCGGATTTGCCGCTCGTATTAAGCCCGCTACCCCTGCGACATGCGGTGTCGCCATTGATGTTCCGGATAAAGTCGCATATCGACTATTCGGATAGGTACTATAGATATTTGAGCCCGGCGCCATTAGCTCTAGACCAGATCCATAGTTTGAAAAGTTTGAACGAGTTTTGCTTGATGTTACGGATCCTACCGCGATTACACTACTGTAGGCAGCTGGATAGGAAATACTTGATGCGCCATCATTTCCAGAAGCCGCTACGACAATCGTCCCTTGTGCCGTCGCTGTTTGAACCGCCTCATCCATGCTTTGATTATATCCACCGCCGCCTAACGACATATTAATTACATCTGCAGCAATATCAGCAGCGTATAAAATACCCTGTGTAATCCCATACAAAGATCCGGAACCATCGTCACCCAGAACCTTAACCGGTATGAGGGTTGCATTCTGCATCACTCCGGAAACCGAGCCATAGCTTGCAATCGTTCCTGCCACGTGAGTTCCATGGCCTTGAACATCCATCGTGGTTCCACCTACAAAACTCCTGCCTAAGTTCGTGTTCACGAAATTGGCCAGACTTGGGTGGTTATGATCGATCCCTGTATCCAATACGGCCACCTTCACGGCACTTGATCCATTTGTTACCGTCCAAGCTTGTGGTGCTTTAATCATATCGTAATGCCATTTTTGATTTTGGTGAACAGCCTGGATTGTCGCTGTTCCTTCAATAGCCATCATCTTATAGTTTTCAGAAATATACCTGACTTTGAAACCAAGATTCAGGAGTTCTTTTCGTAATTCATTTTTTGCTAGAGTACTAGATTTGAAATTGTCCGGGGAGTATTTTACTAGGTAGACTAAGCCCATTTTCTCGACTACTTTTTTGTTGAAACTTTTGCTTAGGAGTGGTTTGACTGAAGTATCTTCTGCATGGAGTGTATCAATGATTGAGAATCCTTTCGCTTTTAGCACATCTTCCTGCCCTTTAAGTGTATCTGCACTATGAATGGTGAGATCAGCATTTCCCTTTTGTTTCGGTTCAACCGAAACGATCAGTTCGCCTTCAACAAAATCTTGGTTACCTTTCCCTACTTCCGGCTGATTAGCAAATGTTACCCCTGCAAACATGGATAAAACGAGTAAAAGAGTAATCGAAATACTAACTATTTTCTTCATCCACATACCTCCTTTTTGTTTGGTAAAACACGTTAGCCAATCGCACGCTCCCTTCTATGTATCGTATCTACAGTTAAAAAGTAAGAAAGACATTTTAAGGCCTTACTTACTTTGACTGTCGGAAATTATGTATTTTTAACAAATTTGTAAAATGTAGCGCTGGAAAAGGTGCAGTGAGCTCTGCCCTCCATTACACTACAATTTTTCAATTACGAACGTCAATATCATTTTCAATATTCAGTTATTTATAACCACAAAGTTTTTACCGTCCCAAATTCAAACAAGCCAAAATATCTAGCCCTGCTAGTATGATAGTCTTTCATATGCATTCACCGCTTTTGTGCGTTAAATAGACATAACAGGTACTTCCCAAAAGAAGTACCTGTTTCGGCATATTTCCAGTTTAATGAGATCATTATTATATATAATTTCCTCTATCTGTGGAATAGGGAACCTGTCCCTCTGTCCCAGTTGAAGATCCAGTTTTGGGATATCATTTGTTTAAGGGTGAGAGCTTGATCTTCATTGAGTTTTAGGTTTTCAATACTTGTTTCTGTGAGTTGATAGTCTTTGTCTTTCTCTTTTCCGAATCGGAGTTTGATAAGATTTTGTAGCCCTTTAAATGTTACATATTTTACCTTGTAGCCATCCAACAGGATTGATTGAAATGAATTTATATCCTCTTCGGCAAATTTCAGTAAGTCATTAAAATCAAAGTGCTCATGCAAATCCTTCCACACATCCACATTGCCCTGCTTTATCTGAGTAAGTATTTCTTGATTGGAAATACCGTTACTGCGGAGGGTTTCAATCATATACGCATCCATTAATGTAATTTTTTGTAATTCCACCAGAATTCCCCCTATTCTTTTCTATTTGTTAAGCCCATTATGGAAAGGAAACCTGTCCTTCCGTCAATTATTTATTTGTGACAAGTTGTTTGTTTTCCACGTTCATTGGATAGAAACATGAGACGAGATGTCTATTGTCTCCATCAGTAGCTTCCAAGGCTGGTACGTCTTTTTTACAGGCATCCGTAGCAAAAGGACATCTAGTATGGAAAACACAACCTGTTGGTGGGTTACTCGGAGAAGGAAGTTCTCCCTTTAACACGATTCGCTGACGCACTTTTTCTTTTTCCGGATCTGGCAATGGAATCGCTGAGAGCAAGGCATTGGTGTACGGATGTCGTGCATCCTTGTAAAAAGATTCACTATCGGATATTTCCATCACTTTTCCTAGGTACATGACTGCCACCTTATCAGCAATATGCTTTATGACTGATAAATCATGGGCAATAAAGACATATGTTAACCCGAGTTCTTTCTGTAAATCTTCCAGCAAATTGATAACCTGTGCTTGTACCGATACATCTAGTGCACTAACTGGCTCATCAAGGACTATCAATTTTGGATTGAGTGCAAGCGCGCGAGCAATCCCAATTCGCTGACGCTGACCACCGGAAAATTGATGGGGTAATTTATGGTAGTCATCTGCTTTTAAACCAACGAGATCCATCAACTCTACTACTCGACGTTCCAAATTATCTGTCATTCGATATGCTTTTAGTGGGGCTGCAATAATATCGCCGGCCTTCATCCTAGGGTTTAAACTAGTAAATGGATCCTGGAACACCATTTGAATATCTCTTCTAAGTTGGTGCATTTGCTTGTGGTTATAGTTAAGGATGCTTTCACCCTCAAACAAAATATCACCAGACGTTGGCTTTAGGAGCCCAAGGATTGTTCGAGCAAGGGTGCTCTTACCACAACCAGACTCGCCAACAATTCCAAGAGTTTCCCCTTGATTTACTGTTAAATTCACTCCATTAACAGCCTTAACATCATTTTTCGTTCGACTGAACATTCCTCCCTTAACAGGAAAATGCATGTTCAAATCACGTATTTCAAGTAGTGGTTTAGTCATGAATCAGAACACTCCTTTTTTCTTTGGAAATTCTGAACTGTTCCTTCTTTTCTTCAAATTCCTGTTGCGTCAAGATACAAGCCGCCAAATGGTCTTTCCCTCTTACGGTTAACTCTGGATCTACTTCTAAACATTTTTCGGTCGCAAATGGACAACGCGGATGAAAATTGCATCCTTTAGGCGGAGACACTAGGTTTGGTGGCTGTCCTTCAATATTGATGAGGCGCTCATGTGCCGTGGCATCTAAACGAGGCAACGAGCGTAGCAGCGACCAAGTATATGGCATCGACGGATGGTAGAAAATATCGTTAACGAAGCCTTCCTCCACAATCCGACCCGAATACATGACCAAAACCTTATCAGCCATTTGCGAAACTACCCCTAAATCATGAGTAATGATAATGATAGCAGTCCCATATTTCCTTTGGATATCTCTCATTAATTCCAATATTTGCGCTTGAATCGTTACATCCAAAGCAGTCGTCGGTTCATCTGCAATTAATAATTTCGGATTACAGGCCAGGGCAATAGCAATAAGTACTCGCTGTCTCATACCTCCGGAAAATTGATGAGGATAATCATGCATCCTCGCTTGCGCATCCGGAATACCAACATCTTTTAATAACTCAATCGCACGAGCTTTCGCTTTAGAACGAGTCATCTTTTGATGAGTCAAGATAGCTTCCACCAGTTGATCACCAATTTTAAAGACAGGGTTTAAACTAGACATCGGATCCTGGAAAATCATTGCAATCTCATTTCCGCGAATTTTTCGAAGTTCCTTTTCCGAAAGTTTTAGCAGATTTTTTCCTTCGAATAAAATCTCTCCTTCCGGATAAAAGGCAGGCGGTTTTGGGTTTAACTGCATGATTGAATGGGCTAATACGCTCTTCCCACTACCAGATTCCCCAACAATCGCAACCGTTTGTCCAGATTCCACGGTAAACGAAACACCATCTACCGCTCGAACAATTCCTGCATCGGTATCAATTTGAGTCTTTAGGTTTTTTACTTCCAGCATTGTTAAGTGTCCTCCTTTTCTTCTAGGCTGCTTCAATCTGTTTATTCGTCCGACGTTTCTTCCTTTTCCCCATACCTTTTGCATGTGGATCAAAGGCATCTCTTAATCCATCACCAAGCAAATTTAAGGCAAGGACTGTGATAACAATAGATACCCCAGGAAAAATTGAGAACCAAGGGGCAATCGAAATATAGATTTGCGACTCCTGAAGCATATTTCCCCATGTTGGTGTAGAAGGTTCAACACCGACACCTAAAAAGCTCAATGCCGCTTCTGCCAAAATGGCTTTAGCAAAAATAAACGTTCCTTGGACAATGATAGGTGAAAGTACATTTGGCAACACATAGCGAGTCAAGATTACTAGGTCACTAACCCCCGAGGTTTTTGCAGCTTCAATGTATTGAATGGAATTGATTTGCAAAACAGCCGAACGGACAATCCTTGTCATAACAGGAAAAAACGAGAAGGATAACGCAATGATGATATTCGTCACACTTCCCCCAAGTGCAGCCACTAACGCCAGTGCTAACAGCAGTGATGGAAATGCGAGCATTCCATCTATAATACGCATAATTAGAAAGTCAGCTTTTTTATAATAACCAGCTATCAATCCGGTAATTGTTCCTAATACAGTAGAAATCAGGGCTACGGTTAAACCAACAAGTAAGGAAATTCGTGCAGCCACTACGGTTTGCCCAAATATATCTCTCCCAAAATGATCCGTACCAAACCAATGCTCTCCAGATGGAGCCAGTAACCGCTGCGCGGAATCCATTTTAGATGGCGAAATGGGTAGCCACCACGATGCTGTGAGTGTCCCAATCGTAAGTAACACTAGTACCCCTAAAGCTATCAGATTTCGTTTTTTCTTAAACATACGAAAATCCCCTTTTTTCATTTTTGAAATCACTCTTCTCAGTCATATCGAATTCTCGGATCTAAGAAAGCATATAAAAGGTCGATGAGTAGATTCACAATAACATAGACCACGGCAATGAACAGGACAACCCCTTGTATAACCGGATAATCTCTTCGGTAAATGGAGTCAATTAAAAGTTGACCAATACCTGGAATGGTGAACATTGTTTCGATAATAACCGTTCCCCCAAGCAAACCAGCTATCGTTACACCGATAACGGTTGTTGTTGGGATGAGAGCATTGGAAAAGACATGCTTCATTAAAACAATGCCCTCTCTTACACCTTTCGCACGGGCGGTTTTCGTATAATCTTGATTAACTGACTCCAGCATGCCATCCCGAAGCATCCTTGCGATGAGTCCAATTTCTACCGCTGCAAGGACAAATGCCGGTAAAACTAAATGATAAATCCAGTCTACAAAGCCTTCTGCAATCGGTACATATCCAGCCACTGGAAAAATAGGAACTGCTACCCCAAGTCCTAAGACCAATAATAACGCGAACCAAAATTCCGGAATGGACGTTCCAACAAGAGAAAAAGAAGTAAACAACGGATCCAGAAAGGTATTTCGGCGCCAAACTACAAAAATAGCTGTTGGGATTGCAATGATTAAGGCAATCGTCATGGAAGTAATCATTAAACTAAATGTCGGACCAATCCGATCCTTAATTACGTCTGTAACTGGTTCAGAGGAATAAATAGACTGACCAAGATCTCCCATAAGAATATTTTTAATCCAATCAACAAATTGCAACGCCATTGGTTTATTTAACCCCATTTGTTCTTCTAGCTGCGCAACCGCTTCTGGTGAGCTATCTTCACCGAGGATGAGATAGGCAGGGTTTCCTGGAGTAAGGTGGACGATCAGAAAGACAATCACACTAACAATGAACATAACGGGAATGATTGAAATAAATCTGCGTATTGTGTATTGCAGCAATGTTTTCCCCTCCTCTAATTCTATTAATAAGCTTAAAAAGGGAAGTCACGTCATAACACTCCCTGACACGACTTCCCACTTTGACACTAACTATTTATTGATTCTTCCATGTATTCCAGAATCGTTGGCCAACCCAATTATCGTAGACTGGTATTTTTTCACTCTTAATATCTAATTTTGTTTCATTTGCAATTTTTATAAATGGAAGCTCATCATTTACAGTTTGGTTCATGTCTGCTAATATCTCTTTTCTTTCCTCTGGAGATGCAGTTACACCCCATGTATTAAGGAGACTACCCCAACGTTCACTAGTGTACCAACCACTGCTTGCTGTATCCATTACTAGCATACCTAATTCACTAGGTGAGAAACGGGTAGACCATCCAACAACAACTAAATCCCAGTTTTTTGGATCTTGCCATTTTTCAAGATATGTTGCCCATTCATATGGAACTAACTCTACCGAAAAACCAATTTCTTCCATTTGTTGCTTCATCATTTGTGAGATTCGCTTATACGTATCTGAATCATTTGAGAACATGATTTTAACTGGTTCTCCATTGTAATCAGACTCTTCTAGTAATTGCTTTGCCTTCTCTTTGTCATATGTTAAATAGTCATCGAAACCTTGATCACTATATAGTTCTGTTTGTTCTGGATCAAATAATGCACCATCTAGTAGGTAAAAGTCCGGATTCCCATAAGTTGATTCAGCAATAGCTTTTTTATCTAAGACAAGATTCAATGCCTGACGAACTTTTAAGTCATTAAATGGTGGTTCCGATTTATCCGGAGTCGTAACTGTATATCCATTAATATACGTTACTGGATCAATATTTGGAGTCGTTTCAACTACCTCATACAAGTCAGTAGGAATCGACTGCGCGTAATCATAAATTTCCGTTTTCAGACCATTGATCATGACTTGCGGATCTTTTACAATTAAAAACTTAATTTCATCAAAATATGCGGTCTTTTTACCTGTTACTCCACCCCAATCTTCTTCCTCACGGGCAGAATAATCTTCAAAGCGAGTTAGAACAATTTCTTTGCCTCGTTCCCATTTTTCAAATTGGAAAGGACCAGTTCCAATGAACTGTTCTGTTGTCAGTGGCTTTTCACCGGCTGCTTCTGCAATTTCTTTTGGAATAACCATTAGCGCTGATTTCGGTGCTGCCATATCAGACATTAAAGAGCTGTAAACTTGGTTTAGTTTGACTTCTACAGTTAACTCATCTAGTGCCTTCACAGATTCAATGTAATTATACGTATTCTTCCCTACAGAAGAAACTTTCCCCCAGCGTTCAAATGATGCTACAACATCTTCAGCCGCAACTGTTGATCCATCATGGAAATTTACACCTTCACGAATTTTGATCGTATATACCTTTTGGTCATCACTAACATCGTAGTTCTCAGCAACCATTGGTTTTACTTGGTAATCTTTATCAAGTGCAAATATGTTTTCAAAAATATGCCAAGCAATATCTCTTGTTGGCGATGAACCGTTAGACATCCAGTCAAGTGTATCTGGTTCTGAAGCATAAGCAACTTTCAATGTCCCGCCTTTTACCGGTTCCGCAGCTGCTTTGTCTTTTTCACCAGTACTCTTAGCACTTCCTGCATCGTCCTGGTTACCACAGCCGAATAATAATACTGTTAATAATAGAGCAATTAATAACTGAAAGCTTCTTTTCATCTGTATGTTTTCCTCTCTAATTGAAAGATTTATAGTTTGCTAGTTTTTAAAATAAGTAATGGGATACGATTTTCACGAAAGATTTAGAGATGTTAACCAATGCTCTTTCATCAAAATCAAATCTTGGATGATGATGTGGATAATGGGTAGCTTCATCTTCATTTTGAGAACCGACATTAAAAAATGTTCCCGGTCTTTCCTTTAGAAAATAAGCAAAATCTTCAGCTCCCATTGTTGGTGTTTTCTCGACAACATTCTGTTCGGAAAATACTTCTGACAAAAGTCCTCTCACTGTATCCGTTTCTTTTTTATGATTATAAAGAGCTGGATACCCTCGTAGGTAATCAATGTCATAGTTTGCATGATAGGCACTCGTTATTCCTTTAACAATGTTGTTAATCTCGGCCTCCACTTGGTCACGAACGTCTTCATCAAATGTACGAACGGTTCCTTCGATTTTCGCAGTATCTGGAATAACATTAAAGGCACTGCCAGCATGGAAGACACCGATTGTAACAACAGCTGATTTCAGTGGATCTATACTTCGGCTTACGATTTTTTGTAACCCCTCCACGACACTGCTTCCAATTACAAGTGAATCAACTGTTTGATGTGGTCTTGCACCATGACCACCACGGCCTTTAATCGTAATCTCGAATTTATCAACCGCAGCCATTTGATATCCTTCCCCAACTGCGACCTTTCCTAGTGGAATATCGGAAGCGAGATGGGCTCCAAACACATAATCTACTTCATCTAGAATACCTTGCTCAATCATAAACTTCGCCCCGCCTGGAGGTTTTTCTTCAGCTGGTTGGAAGACAAAAACGATTGTACCTTTTATTTTTTCACGGTATTTACTAAGCGTGCGCGCTGTACCTAATAAAGCAGAGGTATGTCCATCATGCCCACACGCATGCATCACCCCAGGTTTCGTAGATTTATAGGGCACCTCTTTTTCATCTTCAATTGGCAGGGCATCAAAATCAGCTCTAAGGGCGATGGTTTTCCCCGGTTCATCCCCTCTTAAGATAGCAACAAGCCCATTTCCACCAATTTGCGTCTGTACCTCTAAGCCAAAACTCACCAACTTCTCCTCGATATATTTGGCAGTATGTACTTCTTCAAATGAAAGCTCTGGATGCTGATGCATGTATCTTCTCCAGTTCGTCATATCTTCAAAACTATTATCTAACTCAGCAAAAATAGCTGATAAACTTTCATTTTTCAGTGCTTGGCTCATTCCTAACCCTCATTTCTATTTGAATCAAAAACTTCCAATTCATTTTAATCCCATAAATCCCATATGTCAACTAGGTTATCTCGGGATTAGAAAAAAGCAGGTGCTACCCTGCTTTTCAACACTTTCTAACTATTTAATAGCCGGAATCCTCTGACGTGAGGTTATCCAACATCGTATAATCGTATTGCTGCAATGGCTTTTCAGCAGGTCCTTCTAGCACTTCGCCTGTATATGAAAATCTCGATCCGTGGCAAGGGCAGTCCCATGATTTTTCACCATTATTCCAATGTACTTCACAGCCTACATGGGTACATGTTGTATCTACAACGTAAAGCTTACCATTTTCGTCTTTATAGGCGCCTTTTCGATGTCCATCAATCGAAATGACCGCACCTTCTCCATTTGGTATATCAGCCACATTTTTTTGTGGAATTTCCATTTTTCCTTGGATTAAGTGCTTGACGACTTTCGCATTGTTGACAAAGAAATTTTTCAACGAAGGATGCGCATAGAAACGAGCTGGTGAGTACAAGTCGCGATACGGATTATTCCGCTTTAAAATGATATCCCTAAATAACAGCGCAGCAGCTGTACTATTTGTCATGCCCCATTTACGGAATCCGGTTGCCACCAAAATATTCGGTTCACCCGTTGTGAGTTCCCCGATATAAGGGATTTTGTCCAAGGTTTGAAGATCTTGTGCGGACCAGCGGTATTGAATATCTTCTACATTAAATACTTTCTCTCCAAACGTTCCTAATGAATTGTATTCTTCCTTCGTTTCAGTTCTTTCCCCAGTCTGATGGTTACCCCCTGCAATTAAAATATAATCTTCACCATTTTTCGATGCCGATCTTAGCGAACGAGTAGGTTGATCAGCGCTGAGGTACATTCCACCTGGATAGTTTTCCTTTGCTTTCACAGCAACTATGTACGAACGTGAAGCCTTCAACCTCGTTGAATAAAATCCGGTACCCTCATAAAATGGAAAATGAGAACAAGCAAGGACAAAACCACCAGTAACCCGATTGCCATCACGTGTCAGAACAGTAGGCTTTTCTCCTGTTTCTACATTGACCGCAACTGTATCTTCAAATATCTGTCCACCTTTTTCTGTAATAATCTTAATCAGATGTGATAAATATTTTACAGGGTGAAATTGTGCCTGATTTTTCATGACAATTGCATTTTTGATGTCAATTTTAAAAGGAATACTGTCAACGATCCCCCCATCAATTCCGATTTTTTTATACGCTTCAGCTTCTTTTTCAATCTTTTGGGCATACTCATCTGTCGTTGAGTAAACATACGCATCCTGTTCTTTAAAATCACAATCAATCTGATGTTCTTCTACTGTTTGTTGAATGAATTTTTTTGCATCGGTGTTTGCTTCATAGTAAAGCCTAGCTGTGGTTTTTCCGAAATTTGTGATGAATTCATCATAGATGAGGTCATGCTGTGCCGTAACCTTCGCAGTCGTGTGCCCTGTTGTACCATTGAGAAGACGATCTGCCTCCAATACAGCAACCTTCAGTCCTTCATTTACTAAAACATAGGCTGAAGTTAGCCCCGCAATTCCTCCACCTACAATCACTACATCAACCTCAAGGTCCTCCTTAAGTGGAGGAAATTGCGGAATGTCAACATCGACTCTCCATAATGGCTCAGGTGTTTTAGGAAGTTTTTCGTTGTTTGCCACATTAAACCCTCATTTCCTAAATAAGTAATTTTGCCATTAGGTTTTCCAGTAATTTGGGTATCATACATGGAGGGTGAGGGAAATGATGAGTGTATCTTAGAAATAATTGGGAGATTTACTTTTGTGGCTTTGGAATGAAGTAATCTTTCCTTAGATTCGTTCGGGACTACATAGGATTAACCAACTCCAGAATGTATTTCAAAATAAAAGGCAAAACTAACTTGAATCGAAAAAGGGGGTTATTCAATGGCTACAAGCTTTTATCCGAAAGAAAACATAAAACATTTTGCAAAAATTAAGGACCTTGCACCAGAACAGTTACAAGCCTATAATGCGTTTGGTAAAGCGGCTATGCAAGATGGAGTCTTATCTAGGAAGGAAAAGGAAATAATTGCGGTTGCGATTGCACATGTGACAGAGTGTCCTTATTGTATTGATGCACATACAAAAGGTGCGAAAAAAGCGGGTGCATCATTGGAAGAGTTAACAGAGGCCGTTTTTGTTGTCGCTGCGGTTGAAGCTGGAGGAGCGGTAACCCATAGCACACATGTACGTAATGCCAAAAATCAAGAAGCTTCCGATACACTTTATACTCGCTCTAATTTAAAACATCTTGGCCAATTAGGAAAGTTTGCGCCAGATGGTTTCAAAGCTTATGCCGCTTTTAGTGCCACAGCAACAAAAGAAGGAATATTAAACAGTAAGTTTAAAGAAATTATTGCCGTTGCTGTCGCAAACGCAACTCAATGTCCATACTGCATTGATGTTCATTCAAAGAATGCCGTAAAGCTTGGGGCGACGAGTGAGGAGCTTGCAGAAGCCATTTTGGTAACTGCAGCACTCCGAGCAGGCGGTGCTTATGCCCATCTAGCGAATCTCATTCAAAGCTACGAAGAATAAAATGACCTTCTTCCCCAGAATACTCTGGGGCATTTTTGCCCGGATTGTTTCTTTCACGCTAAAAAGCACCCATCCAACTGGACAGGTGCTATCGTTCATTTAGTATTTACAGAATGTACTCCATCACAAAATACACAACTAAACATAGGAGTGATCCTGTTAAAAACGGACTAATTTTTAGCATCGCTTTTTCATGTTTTGGTTTATAGCTTCCTAGAAATGAATTAAAAACGGCAACCTCTGAGTTTTTTGTGAAAATATCGCCCGAGGAGCCTGTTAGAAAGGCAACTAGAATAAAGAAACAAGAGCCGAAAAACATGGTAGTTAACAGATTTGCATCTAAATAAAGGGAAATCCCAAATAGGATTGCGACCTCTATGGCAGTAATAAGGAGCGCAAATGTCATG
Source organism: Bacillus sp. JJ1533 (assembly GCF_036965045.1). NCBI lineage: Bacteria > Bacillati > Bacillota > Bacilli > Caryophanales > Bacillaceae > Bacillus > Bacillus sp. JJ1533. Next base: position 39,871 of record NZ_JBALOV010000053.1, read on the forward strand.
TGTCGTACCATTGTTCATCCCCCCTTCCCCAAACTGCTGATACCATTACATACGAATGAGCGCGAGAAAAGTTTCGGAATGTTTTGTATATCATATTCAACTATTTCAATATTTAGTCCTTACATGAAATATGCCTGACTAGACTAAATTTATTCACCTCTATTGCAATGTATGCAGTTGCCACGACGACGATAATAGTAGGAAATTGTAGCAAGCCCCAGAGCAACTCCCCAAGGAACCCATGTCAACATCGGCCCAATTGTCCCTCCAATTTCACTTAATACAATCCCCTCAGCTGGAACAAATCCAAACTTTAAGGCGAAAAAGCCAATGGTAAAAATAAAACCAGCTGTTGTCAAAGCGATTGCGATTATAGATGCAGGAATAACAGCCATCATAATTGGTACTCTCTTGCCCCGAATGAACGGAACCCATCGTGGAATTTCTTCTCCCCACTTCTGGATTAATCCAATTGTTAAAAGTCCTCCTCCTATACACAACCCTCCAAAGACCCATTCAGTCAAAGTTGCCGCAGGATTCACTTTTACACTTTCTTCTAAGAATTGCCCCCCAACACCAAGAGGGATTCCTAATGCCCAAGCAATTCTGGTAACAGCATATGGCAGTGGAGCAAGTGCAGCTATGATTGTTATCCAATTTGCCCACCTAATTAACACAAATGGCTGACCATTTTCTTTTCTCCCGCAATACCTGCAAGCATTTCGTACTTTACGTTGATAAGAAACAGCTGCAAAAATCCACAATAGTGCACCAATAATGCAAAAAACTTGATTTAACATCTGCCAGCTAAATGCAAACTTAAACAAAAAAGCATAAGCTATGGCAGCAATCAATCGAGAGTCAGGTATAAAAAGGAGTAAGAAAACAGCAAACACCCACGAAAAAAGAATGATAAATGAGTGATTGACCATTTTTCCCCATGGACGATTCATAGCTAAACCAAGAAATAATCCGAGAAAACAAAGAACACAAAAGACTAAACTACCTGCTTGAACTGGCAGATAAGTAAATAATGCTGAAAAGATTCCCGTTCCTGGTTCCTGATGAAAGGGATAGCCTTCCCCACCGAGTAACCAGTAAAAATGCATCAATCCATAAAGTAATGACCAAAAAGTTGCTGCATACCCTATCCAGGAATACCATTTTATCAGCTGTTTTTCTCGATTACTTTCTACCTTTTGAGTACTAAACTCCATTTGAACACAGTCCTTTCTATTTGTAGCTAATAAAAAGGATATACTTCAAAGGTGTTCATTAAGATGACTTCAAGTTTAAGAATTGTTTAAATTTGCATACCTAAGTAGATGCTGGTTCCCTCTGAAGAAGTAGATATTTCCCAATCTAAATTCATTTCCTTAACCATGAGTGAAACGATCGATAGTCCAATTCCAGCCCCTTTATCTTCGGATTCTTGTTCTAATCCGTAACCCTTATCCTTAATAACAATAAAGGTTGCCCCATTCTGTTCCACGATTTGAATTCCAATATATCGCCCTGATTGAGCATGTCGAGTGACATTTTGAATTAAGTTATCTAAGATACTTTTAAACCAAATTGGGTCTACCTTCCATATCAGCGATTTTTCCGGTAAATCAATATCGATTTCAAAGCTTAGCTGTTCGAATATGGGATACCATTCCGCTATAACTTTCCTTACTTCATCCACTATATCCGTATCACGTATTTCGATGGGATGTTTACCAGCTGAAAGCAGATTATAAGAAAGAAGATTGTTAATCATTTTGTCCATATCATTTAGCTTGTTTTCAACAATTTGAAGTGATTCTATTTCTGCTGCTGATGATGCCTGATACTTCTTTACGGAATATACGTGTTGCCTCATGACTGTTAAAGGTGTTCGTAAATCATGAGATATATTAGCAATCAGCTGTTTTCTAAGATTCTCTTCCTCTTTCTCCCTCTCTCGACTGCTCTGCAACTGATTTATCATCTCGTTAAAAGCACCTTCCAGCCTACCAATCTCGTCGTCTCTACTAATTACGACTTCATCAGGAATACCTTCATCTCCTGTTTTAGACATCGCCATTTGAAGACTAACAAGCCGTTTGCGAATATTAAAGAAGAAAAACCAAGAGATTACTAGAAAAGCTCCACAAATGGAAATAAAAAATAGTAAGAATAGAAAGTCTTCATAAAGGGAAATACTGCCGAGGTTTGTGTCAGTAATCGGAACTTGTAAGACCATAACCCCTTGACTTGGATCATTTCCAATTAATGCCGTAATCGTATAGACTTTTTGAGTCTCCTTATTCTGTAAAAAAGTATCCACATGAAATTTGCTTTCTTCCATAAAAACAAGGGAATCGATAAATGTCCAATTTTTAGGAATATCAGGAGACCGATTTCCGATGAAACTCGATTCGCCTTGTCCATTTATCCAAAACACATCTGCCTTAGGATACTTATTTTTTATAGACTCTAGACGGTGATGAATAACCTCCACTTCTTGTCCATCTAGATCAGCTGCCTCTCGTTTCCATAACTCCTCAATTTCCTCTGAATCGTACAATTCTTTATTAAACAGTAGGGGAGAATAATAAATAGCTGGAATAAGAGGAAAAAGAATTAAAGCAAGTAGAATTAGAAACAAATATCTAGTCATTAAAGATTGAAGGAAATTCATGATTTCATCCTATACCCAATCCCTCGGATTGTTTCGATGATTTGAGGGTTGCTCGAGTCTACTTCTATTTTTTCACGCAAGTGGCGAATGTGGACCATTAATGTTTTATCCCCTTCAATATATGGATCTCCCCACACCGCTTCATAGATTTGTTTTTTGGTCAATATTTGATTTAAGTGGTCTACTAAATACATAAATATATGAAATTGTTTTCCAGTCAACACGATGTCTTCATTCGTTTTTGTATTTAAAATACGGTTTGCCTTCTGATCAATTCGCAAGTGCATAACTTGGATAATCTCTGGTGACACAATTCCAAACCGCCTTACTAATACTTGAATTCGTGCAGCTAGCTCATCAGGATGGTACGGCTTTGTCATATAATCATCGGCGAAAGTAAGTCCCTGTAACTTATCTTCCATTGACGTTCTTGCTGATAGCATCATGACGGGCGTATGCGGGTACTTCTGCTTCAAACGCTGACCGATTGTATATCCATCTAAACCCGGCAGCATAATATCTAAAATGACAAGATCAACCCGCTCCATATGCTTCATTGCCTCATGACCTGATGTAATCCAAATGACTTCATATCCAAAATCTGTTAAAAACTTACTTACCCATGAGCCAATTTCTTGATCATCTTCTATATGCAAAATCGTTAGCTTCATAAACTTGGTCCCTCCCCTCATTCATAAAACAGGAAAATTCCACCTAATTTTACCATGCTACCCGTATAATTTATCTAATTATTTTAAGTTGATTGACATTTAAATACTAAGTTTATCGACATAGTCAAAAATGATAGCCCATGAGAAAAATGCTGTTAAAAGAAAAACTATGATTATAAAAAGGATAGTCCCATTTCTAAAAAAGGATTCTCGAACACCAGAAGCTAGTGCATAATGAGCTGCAGTTAAGACAGCCATCATACCCATTAGGCAAAAAAATGGTTCGTAGACTAATAAGTCCCATAAAGCTAGATTCCGAACTTCTACTTCTACAAACCCAGAGAAATCGATTGTAATGAAACCTGCCAACAGAAGCGCTTTTGTGATTATACCACTTACACCATGAGCAATTAAAAAAGCCGTGCTCAAAAGAGTCGGAGTCAATAAAAGAAGTGGAGGAACTTTTCTTCCTCCAATTAACGGTACCGTTTTCGGAACAATCCTGCTCCATGGCTTTATAAGCGCAATCAAAGTGAATCCACAAAACATAATAATAATACCTGCCATGTAACTTCCCATGTAAAATACTGCAGGATCTTTTATTTTCCCCGGCATACCGATTGTGCCACCAGCAGCGTGATAAAACCGGATGAATACCGCATATAGTAAAGCGTTTATACAGCCAATGTATGCTGGCCATACAGAAGATTTTGAAAAGCCTACAAACCGTCCAAAGTAACTCACTCTTGCAGATAATGATATTTTACTGATATTCACTTCTTTCATAGTTGTTGACCCCACCATTTCCAATATATTTTGGTTGGGTTTCGCTTTCTCATTAAACCCAAATACCTCACATTCATCTTAACGATCAAAAGTTAAATGAAAGTGAGGTCATGTTTAAATTCTGTTTAAATTTGTTTGTTGGATACACGCGAAAAAACTATGCCCATAAAAGGTTCTTTTTCCACTCGTCCCCTTCTAACCGATACTTTACTCTCGTATGCTTCCGCTCTTTATCTGCTTGCCAAAACTCCACTTCAATTGGATTGACTCGATACAAAGTCCAATAAGGATAGATTCGATTTGGATTTTCCTGCATCTTTTTCATTTCATGATGTAATGCGTCTTCAAACTCACGCTGCTCATGTAGGATTGAACTTTGTTTTCCAAGTAAAGCAATTGCCCGTGCAAGACTACCACGTTTTAAAAAATCCTTGGCACTTAAATCCTTATTCATTTCAACAACTTGGCCCCGTATTCTAACTTGTCTTCCTATCAACGACCAATAAAAAGTTAAAGCTACATTTGGGTTCACCTTCATTTGTTTCCCTTTTTCACTTTGAGAGCTTGATGCAAAATACCAGCCAAGCTGATCAACATCTTTAACAATAAGGACACGCGCATCAGGAAAACCATGATCGTCGGTTGTAGAAAGTGTCATTGCATGAGGTTCGTGTTCCCCTTTCTCTACTGCTTCTTTAAACCATTGTAAGAAAAGTTCATAAGGATAGTCAGGTGTGTTATTCACACTAAAGGCTGGAAAAGGTCCAGCCAGTGTTTTACTCTGTCTAATTATTTTTCTTATGTCTTCCATATAAAATCCTCCAATCTTCACAAAGTCCATCTCCCATAAGATACCATTCTTTTCATTAGAGGGTGACAAACGTTACAGTTTACAATGCATATTAATATTCAACCTTTTCACTATTTAGTCTGCATAAGAATATCTGCCAATTAATAGAATTTCAAAACAATGAAAGCGTTTTATTACATAAGAGAAAATTAATGATATAATGAGGTGGTGTTAAGAAACCATCTTGTAAGAAAAACATAAATTACTAGTATGCATATGTATAAAGGGAGAGAACATCATGGCTCAATTTCGTATTGAAAAAGATTTTCTTGGAGAAAAAGAGGTTCCGGTTGATGCCTATTATGGCATTCAAACCATTCGGGCAGTTGAAAATTTCCCGCTTACCGGTTACCGGATACATGAGGATTTAATTGTTGCTTTAGCTATCGTTAAGAAGGCAGCGGCATTGGCTAACATGGACGTTAAGCATTTATATGAAGGCCTTGGCAATCCGATTGTACAAGCCGCAGACGAAATAATTGCTGGAAAACTGCATGACCAATTTATCGTAGATCCAATTCAGGGTGGTGCAGGTACTTCCATTAATATGAACGCAAATGAAGTCATTGCTAATCGAGCACTCGAGATCCTTGGGCATGATAAAGGAAAATATTACGAATTAAGCCCAAACAGCCATGTGAATATGTCTCAATCTACAAATGATGCTTTTCCAACAGCACTTCATATTGCCACACTTAACTTAGTTGAGAAATTACTGAAAACCATGGAGCATATGAGAGATGTTTTTCAAGAAAAAGCAAAAGAATTTGACCCTATCATCAAAATGGGTAGAACACACCTTCAGGATGCCGTGCCAATTCGCCTTGGACAAGAGTTCGCTGCATATGCTAGAGTTGTACAACGTGATATAAAGCGCATCGAACAATCTCGCCAGCATTTATATGAGGTGAATATGGGGGCAACTGCGGTTGGAACTGGGCTAAATGCATCACCGCGATATATTGAAAATGTCGTTAAACATTTGGCGGAAATTAGCGGGCTTCCTTTAGTAGGTGCCGAACATTTAGTCGATGCCACTCAAAATATCGATGCCTATGCGGAAGTCTCTGCAGCATTAAAAATCAGTATGATGAATATGTCAAAAATCGCAAATGACTTGCGGTTAATGGCATCAGGCCCCCGTGCTGGACTCGGTGAAATCATCCTGCCAGCAAGACAACCAGGGTCCTCTATCATGCCGGGAAAAGTCAACCCTGTTATGCCTGAAATGATTAACCAGGTTGCATTCCAAGTGATTGGAAATGATCACACCATCTGCTTAGCTACAGAAGCTGGACAATTAGAGTTGAATGTAATGGAACCAGTGCTAGCGTTCAATTTAATCCAATCACTTAGCATAATGAATAACGCATTTCATGTATTTACGGAATACTGTCTGACTGGAATCAAAGCAAATGAGGAACGTATGAAGGAGTATGTAGAAAAAAGCGTTGGACTGATTACCGCGGTAAATCCACACATCGGCTACGAGGTCGCAGCACGAATTGCAAGAGAAGCCATTTTGAATGGCAAACAAGTCCGTGAACTTTGCTTGCAATACGATGTGTTAACCGAAGAAGAATTAGATCTAATTTTGAATCCTTATGAAATGACAGAACCAGGCATTTCTGGAGTGTCATTATTAGAGAGAAATTAAAAATAGTACTGGTCCCCCGATTGGGCACTGATAGCTGTTATAAATAAAAAAGGTATCATCTCTCACCAATTTTGAGAAATGATACCCTTTCTTTATTGTGAACTCATCACAGATGAAGAGGCAAGCGATAAAGCTATCCGCTTGAATTCCCCTTCATCTTTTTCATTTTTACTTCCCAGCGTGGTCTGGTTTACCCGTTTCTTCCGCATGGTCTGGTTTACCTGGCTTTTTCGCATGATCAGGTGCTTTCCCTTGATTGTAGGAAAGGCCAAACCCAAACCAGTACTCATCCCCCGCTTTGTTTTTATACACATAGGAAGGATCTTCTTCATATCCAGGAATGTCTCCATTTTCATTCGCTACTGCCTCTTCATCGGCAGGGATGGTGAATGGAAGTTTTCCAGTTGGATTAAATTTACCGCGAATTACATCAACCAATGCTTCCGCTTTTACTCCAAACGTGCTAATGACTGCTGCTGCATTCGGTTCAATTTCATCAATTAACCATGGATTTGTCATATTAATCGCAGTAATTGTTGGTACAGTTTTTTGAATATCAACAATGCGGTCCACATCTGCAATTCCTGTTTCAGGTCCTAATGTAATTGTAGGATTTGCTGTTGTATTGTTTGGATGGACCCAAACTAATGCATGTGTTGCATCTTCTAGATTATCTACTACTTGAATTGATTTATCGTAGTTTGCAATCTTTTCTCTTAAAGCTGCAGTGCTACCTTCAGCATTGTTTCGTGTGAATACTTCTACATAAAGCTTAACCTTCTTAATTTGCCCGTTATTTAGTGGAAGAAGCTTATCATCATTACGTAAAAGAACGACTGATTTACGATGAGCTTCGTCTGCTAGTTTCTGAGATTCAGGATTAGACGCCACCTCAACTGCATTTTCAGGGTCCACATATGGGTCCTCAAATAAGCCAAGTTGCATCATTTCTGTTAATAAAAACTCAACCGACGCATCCACGAATTCTATTAGTTCTGGTTCATTCGTGATTGCCTCAATTATATATTGAGGATCTGCTTCACCAGAGAAAATATTCACTCCTGCTTTTAATGCATAGGCAACTCTTTCGGAACGTGTTAATTCTTCAACACCCCAAGGCATTGCTGTTGTAATCCCAGTATCCGTGTTCACATAGCCCTTGAAACCAAGCTGGTCACGTAATAGATCGCCAATAATCGCTTTATTATAAGCAAAACCTACTTCTTCAAACGGCTCGCCAGTACCTAATTGATCAGGTGCGCTATGCTCATTGCTTGGGTACGCATAGTAAGGCATGATTGATGTTGTGCCTGCTTCAATCGCAGCTTTGAACGGAGGGATATGGTACTTAAGTAAGCTACCCTCGGTTGGATATGGATTAAAGTTCCCATCTAAGTAATGTGGATCCTTCCCGTCATCACGTGCCCCGCCACCAGGGAAATGCTTCGTTGTTAAAGAAACACTACTTGAACTTAATTGATCACCTTGGAAGCCTTTGACAATTGCATAAATCATATCTGCCGCAAGCTCAGGGTGTTCACCAAATGTACCATTTGTTCTTCCCCAGATTGGATCTGTAATGATATCCGCCATATACATATAACCCTTCTGGATTCCAGACGCTCTCCATTCTTTTGCCGCAATTTGACCAAATTCCTTAACCAAATCCGCATCTCTTGTAGCCGCTAAACCAAGTTCACCCGGCCATACAGAGAACACTCCACTAGCTTCTGCAAACCCGAAAGCTAAGTTATTGTTAATATGGTTACGTGGGTTTGACGTCATCACAACCGGAATTCCAAGTCTAGAACTTTCAGCTACTTCTTGGAGTTCATTCGTCCATTGTGCTAATACATCCGCCTGTGGGTTATCACGAATGATGAAATAGCGTAAGTTTCGCTCAAGAATCCCTTTTGTCGCTGCAGATGCATCTAATACTGGTGCATCAAATTCATAATTCGGGTCACCAGGCTGTGCCCACATATTGGTCTCACTCCATGTATCTGTTTCACATAGGAGTGTACCTTCTTCTGCAGGGCATTTAACCGGTCCAAAGCCCCCGCCTTGCATGAACTGAGAGGATATGAGCATTAAGCCCGCTTTTTCTTCAACAGTCATCTGATTTAGTAAATCTTCTACTCTATCTTCTACTGGTAGTCTCCAGTCTTCATATGTATCTAGTTGGCCATTCGAATTTAAATCTTTAAATTCTTTGCCATCTACTGTTAAAATATCTTTTGCTCTCGCTTCTACTTCCTTAATGATTTCATTCTTCTTTACGTCTTCATCCCCTTTTGCACTCACGTGTGGAATAACAAGTGGAATGAAAAACAATGCAGCTAGTAAAACAATCGTAATTTTTCTCCATTTGGACGATTTCGCCACCATACTCTCCCCTTCTCCTACAAAATGATCATTACATCGTTTTTCGATTCCTATCCCCCTTTCTGTTGATGTGTAAGCCCTTTCACATTAAAGTATAAAAATAGAAACTAGCGAAATATATTAGTATACTTTAATATCAAATAGAATAGCACCATTAAAATAAAAAGCATATCCAACTTTCTGATTATTTTTATAATTCATACTTCAATACCATTTCGACAAAATCCAAGAAAAAACATCCCTTATTTCGTACCATTTCTTTAGTCACACATGACTTATAATTAGAAAAAGCCTGTCATCCCTTTTTATTGGGAAACAGGCCTCCATTTTTTAAATTGCCTTTACACTTCCACCGTCAACCAAATAGGCTTGTCCGGTCATATAGGTATTGGCATCCGATACTAAGAATGTTACAAAATTCGCGAATTCTTCAGGTGTACCATAGCGTTTTAACGGAATAGCTTCCTTGGCCATTCGTTCAATTTCTTCAATTGGCTTTCCCAGTTTCTCAGCTCTCACGTTATCCAAATGAGTCACACGATCCGTAGCAATACGTCCAGGTGCGACTGTGTTAATGAGGATATTATAGGGTGCTAATTCGTCGGCTAATGTTTTGGATAACCCGACTATTCCTAGGCGAAATGTATTAGAAAGAATCAACCCAGGAATAGGTATTTTGATAGAGGAAGAGGCAATATTGATGATTTTCCCACCATTTTTTTGCATATGTGGTAGAGCCCCTCGAATCATTCGGATATAACTTAATAAATTTAATTCAAATGCTCCCTGCCAAGCTTCATCATCTAATTGATCAAATGTCCCTGCTGGAGGGCCTCCTGCATTGTTAACAAGAATATCAATCGTGCCAAACGTGTCTGCGGTATGTTTTATGAGAGCTTCGATGTCTTCTTTCTTAGTGATGTCCGTTTGAAGATAAGAAACTTTACCCTTGTTAAATGCTGAAAGTTCTGCTTGAACAGCCTCTAATTTGTCCTCACTCCGGCTTGCCAGCATCACATTTGCGCCTTCCTTTACTAGTTGAGTGGCAATTGCTTTTCCGAGTCCTTGACTAGATGCCACAACGATGGCTGTTTTTCCAGTTAAATTTAAATCCATATGTATTTCACTCCTTTAGAATAAATCTATACCTCAATTTTAGCTCACATTTTTTGTTTTGTGTGTCGATGATTGAATAATTATGCCCTACCTTCGAATAATTGTCCCCTGCCTTTCATTCATTCTGCCCTAACTCAAGATAATTGTGCTTTACCTAAAAAAAGGCCAACTCCGATAAAAAGAGCTGACCCCTACATCTATTTTGAAACAGAAACCCCTACTTGTTTTTCAACCCTTGGTTTTCGTTCAAATAATTCTGTTCCCAATAAAACACCGATTACAATTAATATAAAACCAACTAACTGGACTAATTTAAAGGCTTCATTTAAAAACATGACTGATCCCACTAATGAAAAGAATGGTGAGAGATTAAGGAAAATGGCAGTTTCACCTGCGCCCAGCTGTGAAATCGCAAAATTATAACATAGATTTCCGATTCCAGTTGAGATAATCGCTGATGCAATGAAAACCCACCACACATAGGATGGAGCTGCACCGATTTGATGGATGGATTGACTCTCTAAGGCAAAGCTTAACATAACCAAAAAACCCGCCCCCATTAACAACGCATAACAGGTAATTGTTTTAGGGTTCAATGTGTAAGAAGCCTTACGGATAAAAATAAAGCTTAGCGCTTGCGCAATGACTGATAAAAACACGTAAAAATCACCGCTTGAAAGCTTCGTAAAAGAGCCCCCACCGAGGACCAAAATAAAGTAAATACCAATGATTCCAAAGAACACACCGCATATTTTTAAAAGTGTCAGTCTCGCTTTTAGAAAAAGGACTGCTAAAATATTCGTTACAAGCGGTATTAAAGCTAGAATGGACGCGCCATTAGTGGCACTGGTGTTGACCAAGCCGATGGATAATAGAGCCTGGTGGGCAAAGATTCCCGTTAACGCACTTAATGCGACATACCCGAACTCATGTAGATTCATTTTTTGAAGATCTTTCTTTATATACAAAAAGACAAAAATCACTAGGCCAGCGGCAAGAATGCGTAGACCGGTAATGGTAAACGGAGGAAAGTTTTGAACCAATATCTTGATGGCCACAATATTTAATCCCCATGCCATCATCACAAATAACAAAATCCCGTATAGATAATGTTTCCGCACACACACCCATCCAATCTGAAGTCCATACTTTGATACATTAATGCATTCTATTATACTTCATTTCAAGTAAAAAAAGGCTCAAAAAAAAGAAAAATCCGGTAGACCACAACATGTGTCTCCTACCGGACAAGTCCCTTTTTCAATAAATTGATTTCCGTCATAAAATTCTTCATCGCCATCTCGCGGGATAAATCATGGGCAAATGAATGGATTAAATTGCGTAACATGACCGATGTGATGATTTGCAACGCATGAAATAACTCTACCTCGTCTGAAACATTCAATTTGCTAATGTTAATCCGTGAGCATAATTTTTTGAAATTATCATTGATTTCTTGTTCACTGATCATTTTATCAAACATGCGTTCAATTTTATGGGTCATATTCAACAAAGCTGTTTTTAAAAAAGCCAGATTTTCAGCTTCTTTTAGGAACAGCTCAAAAAAGTCGATAAAGGTTTGAAATATATCACCCTCGTCCCTTTCAAGCATAAAAAGAAACGATTCCTTTTTTTCTTTTGCAAATTCACCTAATAAAAAGAAAAAGGCATCCTCTTTGTCCTCAAAATATTGATAAAAGCTGCCACGAGAGATTCCTGCAGATTTGATGATATTCGAAATGGAAGCGTCAAACAAAGGAACGTTAGAAAATTCCTTTTTGGCCGCTTCAAGTAATGTTTGTTTTTTATCCTCAGGTAAATTGAAAAAAGTTAGTTTTGGCATTTCCACCCTTCCCTTTGCGTTGCTATTTAACTAATGATAGAAAGTCATATGGAAGAAGGATTTGTTCATCATTTTTTTGATAGAGCTCTTCCGCTTTCGCTGATTCCTTTAGTTTGTTCATTTCTTGCTGAAGCTTTTCCATTTTTTTATCGAGTTGGGCTGCTGTAACAGCTGCTTCTTTCAGTTCATCCTTCATATGCTGCGGAACTTCTTTATTATATTTATAGTAAATTTTGTGCTCCAAACTCGCCCAGAAATCCATGGCGATGGTTCGAATTTGAACTTCAACACAGACATGGTCCTCGCGGTCTGACATAAAAACAGGGATTTGGACAATTAAGTGCAAGCTTCGATACCCGTTTGGCTTCGGATTTTTAATATAATCCTTACATTCAATAACCGTAACATCCTTTTGTTGTTGCAGCATTTCACTAATTTTATAAATATCTGAAATATACGAGCATGTAATCCGTATTCCTGCGATATCACGGATATTTTCTTTAATTGACTCTATTGAATAGTCATATCCTTTGCGGTCGACTTTATTTAAAATACTTTCTGGTGACTTTAATCGAGATGAAACATGCTCGATGGGATTGTAATCATGGATATACTTAAATTCCTGCTTTAAAATATTGATTTTCGTCATCATTTCTTCAAGTGCAAACTTATACGACATCATAAATCGCAGCAGTTCTACCTTCATATCCTTAAACTGATCAATTCTAATACCTACAGACATCATACGTCTCCTTTTTTACTGTGAAGTCAAATGCGCCTTGGCGTATTTGCGCCCAGATTTTTTAGGCCCACACGATGTGGGTCACAAAGACGTTGCCACAGGAAGTGGCGTTTTTAGTCTTTGAACCTATGCTCGAAAACTTTCCTTTGAAAATCGCATGTCTACGCCGGAGGCTTAACTTTATTCAAACGATGTTATACCAACAACTGAATTGTAAATTTATTTCACCTTGATACTAGCCTATATAAAAATGTTGTAGTTATTTGAATAAAGTTATCGGTTTCTTGATGATTGAAGCTTTGACACCTAACTTTTGTAGCCTCACTACAAGCTTTCGTAGTTTATGTTTGTCTAGTTCATTTTTCGATTCCACTTTTAACATGACATCGTGTCACCTCACTACTTAAATTTTAGATGACACGATGTCACAAGTCAAATAAAAGTGACACATTGTCATATTTTGTTCACACAAAAAGCCTTCCTCATTTTTGAGAAATGCATAATGGTTATAAAGCTGTACTAAATGGCTTCTTGATTCCTAATCTTGTCGTTGTGTTTGGACACTAAACCGATAGTACCTACTTGAACTGTCCGAAATAGACTTGGATTTTGACTCGCTTCCCTCATTTTTTTCAAGGGCCTGTCAAAATCAAACCTTGATGTGGATTCACTTCGCTCATTTCTTCCGGGACCT